>JABAAD010000070.1 GCA_014238935.1 Alphaproteobacteria bacterium | reverse complement strand
GTCGGCGACGGAGTAGCGCGCGTCTACGGACTGGACTTGGTGCGCGCCGGCGAAATGGTCGAGTTCGAATCGGGCGTTCAAGGCATGGCGCTCAATTTGGAAGTTAACACTGTCGGAGTAGTGCTTTTCGGCGACGACCGCAGCGTCAAGGAAGGAGAAACGGTCAAGCGAACGGGCAGTATCGTCGATCTGCCGGTGGGCAAGGCGTTGCTGGGACGCATCGTCGATGCGCTCGGCAACCCGATCGACGGCAAAGGAGCGATCTCGACGCCTCATCGAGGACGCATCGATGTCAAGGCGCCGGGCATCATTCCTCGTCAGTCGGTGTGCGAACCCGTGCAGACGGGTATCAAGGCGCTCGATACGCTGGTGCCGATCGGACGCGGGCAGCGCGAGCTCATCATCGGCGACAGGCAGACGGGAAAGAGCGCGCTCGCCATCGATACGGTCATCAACCAAAGGGAAGCCAACAAGAGCGACGACGAGTCGAAGAAGCTTTATTGCATCTATGTCGTGATCGGACAGAAACGCTCGACGGTGGCGCAATTGGCGCGCACCTTCGAAGAGTACGGCGCGATGGACTACACGACGATCGTTGCTGCGACCGCCTCCGATCCTGCTCCTTTGCAGTTTCTCGCGCCCTACAGCGGTTGCGCGATCGGCGAGTATTATCGTGACAACGGCATGCACGCGCTGATCGTCTTCGACGACTTGTCGAAGCAGGCGAACGCCTATCGTCAAATGTCGCTTTTGATGCGCCGTCCGCCTGGGCGCGAAGCCTATCCTGGCGATGTGTTCTACTTGCACTCGCGCTTGCTGGAGCGCGCCGCCAAGTTGAGCGACGCGTACAAGGGCGGCTCGCTGACGGCGTTGCCGATCATCGAGACGCAGGCGAGCGATGTTTCGGCGTACATTCCGACAAATGTGATTTCGATCACGGACGGACAGATTTTTTTGCAAACAGACCTTTTCTACAAGGGAATTCGTCCTGCGATCAATGTCGGCATCTCGGTCAGTCGCGTGGGCTCTGCTGCGCAGTCGAAAGCGATGAAAGCCGTTGCTGGCTCGATCAAGCTGGAGCTTGCGCAGTATCGAGAGATGGAGGCTTTTTCGCAATTCGCCTCCGACCTCGATCCGACGACGCAAAAACTTTTGGCGCGCGGTGCACGCCTCACCGAGCTGCTGAAGCAGAAACAATACGCTCCGATGCCAATGGAAGAGCAGGTCGTCTCCGTGTTTGCAGGTGTCAAAGGGCATTTGGATACGATCGCCGTCGAGCGTATTTCCGCTTTCGAAGAAGCCCTGCTGCAACGCATCCGCAACACGCAAGCCGGCGTTCTGAAAGACATTCGGCAAAGCGGCAAGCTGAGCGACGAGAACGCAACAAAACTGGACGCTGCTTTACAACGATTCGTCAAAGAGTTCGAAAAATCACCTTGAGCCTGCCTGCACAACGCACGCACAGAATGCACAAAAAAACTCTTCTCTTGGAGAATCTTCTCTTAAGAGCTCTTGGGGAGAAAGGAACACGAGAGAGAGAAAGAAGGGAAAGAAGGGAAAGAAGGGAAAGGAGAGAAAGGAACAAATTATGGCTTCTCTGAAAGATCTGCGTCGCTCGATCGATACGACGAAGAGCACGCGGCGAATCACTTCGGCGATGAAGATGATGTCGGCTGCAAAGCTGCGTCGTGCGCAAGCACGCGCGGCGGACGCGAAACCTTACGCGAAGCGTTCGGTCGACTTGGCGCGAAGCCTTGCCGGTCGCCTGTTGTCGCCCGCCCCGCCTCTGTTCGTGGGACGCGGCAAGGGGGAGCAGACGAAAACCCTGTGCCTCGCCGTCGCGTCGGCGCGCGGCTTGTGCGGGGGCTACAACGCCAATGTCGCCAAGCGCGTCGTCGCGCTGGCAAACGAGACGAAGGATAAAAACAACATCTGCGCGATTCTCGTCGGACGCAAAGCCCGCCCCGCCTTGCTACGCGCATTGGGGGAAAGGTTGCTTTCTACGCACGAGGATGTGAATCGCCCCGTGCCGCACGAAGCCTTCGCGCAAGCTATTGCAACGGAGCTGATCGGCATGTTCGAACAAGAACGCTTCGACCGATGCCTGTTGGTCTACAATCATTTCCACTCGGCTTTGGTGCAGGAGGTCGTCGTGCGTACGCTAGTTCCGATCGGCGCGGACGGCGATGCTGCGGACGACACGACGGACGACAAGGGGGAAGAACAGAAGATCGCTCATGATATTGCCTTCGAGCCCGAGCGCGATCTGTTGTTGCAAAAGATGGCACCGCAGATCGTGGCTGCGCAAATCTTCGAGGCGATGCTGGATGCCTTTGCCGCCGAACAGGCGGCGCGCATGACGGCGATGGACAACGCGACTCGCAATGCGGGCGAATTGATCGACGAGCTTTCTTTGCGCTACAATCGTCTTCGACAGGCTTCGATTACGACCGAATTGATCGAGATCATCTCGGGCTCGGAGGCGCTGAGCGCTTGACGAGCGTTTGCCCTTTTTTCAACCCCTTTCCTTCCCTTTCGCCCCCTTTTTTATGATGCCTCGCACTGCCACTCCTTCTTCCCGCGCCTCTTCCTCTCCTTCCCCCTCTTCGCAGCGGACGCCAACAACGCCTGCGCGTGCACGCAAGAATCTCACGGGAAAGATCGTGCGCGTGTTGGGCGCGGTTGTGGATGTTGCTTTCGAGGGCGAGCCGCCCGCGATTCTCAACGCGCTGGAGACGAAGAACCAAGACAAGCGGTTGGTGTTGGAGGTGGCGCAACACTTGGGCGACAATGTCGTGCGCTGCATCGCGCTGGATGCAACCGAGGGCTTGACGCGCGGGCAGGGTGTGGAAGACAGCGGCAACGCGCTGGCTGTTCCTGTCGGCAGGGAGGTGTTGGGACGCATTCTGAATGTCATGGGCGAGCCGATCGACGAGCGCGGTGCCGTCAAGACGAGCGAAACTTGGCCGATTCACCGCGATGCGCCCGAGTTGGTGCAACAAGATACGAAGACGCAGATCTTGGCGACGGGCATCAAGGTGATCGACTTGCTCACGCCCTATCCGCGCGGCGGCAAGATCGGACTTTTCGGCGGTGCGGGTGTCGGCAAGACGGTGCTTATTATGGAGCTGATCAACAACATCGCCAAAGGGCACGGGGGCTACTCGGTCTTCGCCGGCGTGGGCGAGCGCACGCGCGAGGGCAACGATCTCTACCACGAGATGATCGAATCGGGGGTCATCGATCTCAAGGGCGACAAGTCGAAGTGTGCGCTCGTCTACGGACAGATGAATGAGCCCCCCGGTGCACGCGCTCGGGTCGCGCTCACGGGCTTGACCCAAGCCGAGTATTTCCGCGACCGTGAGGGACAGGATGTTCTGTTCTTCATCGACAACATCTTTCGTTTCACGCAAGCGGGCTCGGAGGTCTCAGCGTTGTTGGGACGCATTCCCTCAGCGGTTGGCTACCAGCCCACGCTCGGCACCGATATGGGCAGCATGCAGGAGCGCATCACCTCGACGAAAGAGGGCTCGATCACCTCTGTACAAGCTGTCTATGTGCCAGCCGACGATCTGACCGACCCCGCGCCTGCGACGACCTTCTCGCACTTGGACGCGACAACGGTGCTGTCGCGGCAAATCGCCGAGCTGGGAATTTATCCTGCCGTCGATCCTCTGGATTCCACTTCGCGCATCTTGGACGCTCGCGTCATCGGCGAGCAGCACTACACGATCGCGCGCGAGACACAAAAGATCTTGCAAACCTACAAGTCGCTACAAGAGATCATCGCCATTCTCGGCATGGACGAGCTTTCGGAAGAAGACAAGCAAGTGGTGGGACGCGCCAGACGGATACAACGTTTCCTCTCGCAACCCTTCCACACCGCCGAGGTGTTCACCGGTTTCAAGGGCAAGTATGTCGAGATCAAGGACACGCTGGAGGGCTTCGAAGGAATCATCGAAGGACGCTACGACAACCTTCCCGAAGCCGCCTTCTACATGGTCGGCACGATCGAAGAAGTGGAGTCGAAAGCTCGACAGCTCGAAGAGGAAAGCGTCGCCGCTTAGCGCGGATTACGGGCTCTGC
>JABAAD010000069.1 GCA_014238935.1 Alphaproteobacteria bacterium | reverse complement strand
TCTGGAGACGGGACGCACGCATCAAATTCGCGCTCATCTTTCCAGCGTTGGACACCCTGTTATGGGCGATCCGCTCTACGCCGATCCCAACCCCTCCCCCCGCCGCCGCGCCTACGCTGCAAGCCTGCCCGTCATGCGTCGCCAAGCTTTGCACGCCGAACGACTTGCATTCACGCATCCGATCGATACTAAAGTCCTCTCTTTCTCGGCAAATCCCCCGCGCGACTTCCAAACGCTGCAAAACGCGCTGAACCAAAACTCATTGAGGCAAAACGCGTCGAACAAGGGGCAGGGTGAGACTTCGGTCTAGAGAGCCGTGCGCGCGACCTTGAAGATGGGCGCGAATTTGATGCGTGCGTCCCGTCTCCAGACGGCAGCCAAGAAGGCTCGCCGCATCGCCGAAGGTTTGTATAACCCGATAGTGCGTTATGGCGTTGCGCCCCTTGCCTTGCTGGCTGTCTCGGCGCACCGCCATGCGCGTGCGTTGGACGGGGTGGCGAGCGAGCGACGCTTCGATCGTCCCTTCTTTGAGCGCAGGCACGCCCCAGACGAGCGCGAGGTAGCGACGTTCCAAGTCGTGGCGTGCAAACATCGCGGACAAAGCCACCCGTGCCTGTTCGGTCTTCGCTGCCACCATGACGCCGCTCGTATCCTTGTCGAGACGATGGACAATGCCGCAACGCGGATCTTGCGGGTAGCCGGCGAGGTGCGGCGCGCAGTGCGCTTTCAGGCGATCGACCAAAGTCTCACCGCGCACGGAGGTAGCAGGATGCGTCGTCAATCCCGCGGGTTTGACGAAGCAGAGAAGGTGTTCGTCTTCGTACAGAATCTCTAACGGCGTGCTTGCCTTGCGTTCGTCGTTTAAGGCGCGTGTATCAGGGGATCCGTCAGGGGTTGTGAGCGAAACTTTTTGTCCTACGCGCAGGAGCAAGGCTCGTGTTGTTGCGGGTTTTCGATCGACTTCGACGGCACCTTGTGCGATCAGACGCGCGAGGTTTGTGCGCGACAATCTTGCTTCGGCGGGCAGGCTTTGCGTCAGGAAGCGATCGAGTCGCGTGCCTTGTTCTGCAGGTGCGACCGAGAGGGTGTGTCGAGGCATCGCGCCTCACGAGCAAGCGAAGCGTTCGCCGCGTTTTTTGTGCGTGCGCAGTTGCAAAGTCAAGTCCTCCGCACGAAGTCGCTGCGGCGAGTCGGGGGGAAGTTGCCGTATCGCCTCCTGCGCGTTGCAATAGGCTTTGTTGCGCTCTCCGCCCAGCCACAACGCCTCCGCCCAAACGAGCGCACGCTCGGCGTGCCTTCCTTGTCGGTCGTAGAGACGCGCCAGCTTACGCCGTGCGAGAATCGAGCGCGGCGACTTCGCCAAACCCTCCTCCATCACCGCTGCCGCCTCCTCCAGCGCGTCGGTCGCCAGCAGCGAGTCGAACAAGCTCAAGCGTACGGGCAGATCGATGCCAAAAGAGTCGTTTCGCGCACGCTGCGCGGATAAAAGCGTCAACGCTTTGCGATAGGCGGCTTGCGCCCGTCGCTCGCCCTCAAAGGGCTCGCCAAAAGCGTCGGCACGCAGGATGTCCCCCTTCAGCTCGAAGAAGAAAGGATCGGCGGGCTTCCGCCGTAACAAGGACGCAACTTCGCGCAGAGCCCGCTTCGTATCTTGTTGGCGATGGAAGGCAATCGCTCGCGCCAGCCCTGCCGCCAAAGCTCGATCAGCGTTGCCGTTGCCGTTGTCGTTGCTGTTGTGAGAAAATTTTTCACGAGCGTATTTGTTCAACACAAGCGCAGGAGGCAGCGCATAAGCGTCCAGCTTCGCTTTCAAGCGCGCAAAGGCGAGACGCTTTGCAGCGTCAGGCGAGTTTGACAAGAAAGGAGAACGCGCGACGCGCTCTTCAAGAAAAGCGACGCGCGCCGATGTTGCGGGGTGCGTCTGCAAATACTTGGCGTATCCTGCAGCCCTCTCGCCACCGAGCTTTTGCAGAAAAGTAACCATACCGCGAGGCGTAAGACTGGCCCGCTCCAAGATGAGAAGGGCGCTGTTGTCCGCAACGGTCTCCCGCGCGCGCTGCTCGGCAAGCGTCAGGTTGATGACAGCTTGCGGAAGTCCGATGGCCGCCGCAATCGCAGCCTCGCCGCTGACGGCAGCCAAAGGCAGAGAGGCGAACATCAAAAGCAAAGCAACGCGTTGCGCTCGCTCACGCTCGCTCACCGTCAAGGCGTAGTGGTCGGCGAGCACATGACCGAACTCGTGCGCCAACACCGCTTGCAACTCTTCTGCATTCTCGCTCGCGCGAATCAGTCCGCTGAAGACGACGACATGCGTTCCCGCGCTGACGAAGGCATTGACTTGCTTGTTCCACAGCACATGCAAAGTGAGCCGCTCGGTAGCGTCGCCGAGTGCGGGCAACAAGGGTTGCGCGAGCAGAGCGAGCGTATGTGCCACTTCGGTATCGATGACAACGCGCACCTGCTCGGCGCGTGCCTGCGAAACCCTTGCCAACGGCAGCGCGGCGACGAGGCTGGCGAGCAACAAGGCGACACGGAGACGACGCAAGAGAAAAGGCACGGTTGCGAGGAGGAGGG
The DNA here is from genome assembly GCA_014238935.1 of Alphaproteobacteria bacterium. The sequence continues at coordinate 1,620 of JABAAD010000069.1, read as the reverse complement.
AGAGCGGGTTGAAGGAAGAGAAGAAAAAGCCTAGCATGCTTCGGCAGGTCGTAGCAGAAGGGCTTTTGGAACAAGGTTCGGGGCTTCAAGAATGGATTTTTTGGACGCCATGCGCAACGAGGTGAAACGCTTGAACGGCTTTCGCGCGAGCGGGCGCGTGATCGCCTTGCACGGCACGACGGTGGAGATTCACGGCTTGGAGCGATTCTTGTCGATGGGCGACTTGTGCGCGTTGGAAAGTCCGAACCGCGAGCAGCCCCTCAGCTGCGAGGTGGTCGGACAAAACCGCGACTCGACTGTCGTGATGCCGTTTGGCTTGCTGAACGGCATCGGCGTCGGCGACCGCGTCACCGCGTCGTTCCACGAAGCGGTGATCTATCCGACAAAGCGGTGGCTCGGTCGTGTCGTCGGTGCACGCGGCGATGCGCGCGACAGCCTAGGTGCCTTGCCGATCGGCGACGAGGCGTACGCGATTCGCGCACAACCTCCCGCAGCCCACCTGCGACGCGCCTTGGGCGAGAAGATCTTGCTGGGTGTGCGCGCGCTGGACGCTTTCGCAACCTGCTGTCGAGGACAACGGCTGGGAATCTTCTCGGGATCAGGGGTCGGAAAATCGCTGCTGCTTTCCATGATCGCGCACCGCTCGAAAGCCGAGGTCATCGTCGTCGGACTGATCGGCGAGCGCAGTCGAGAGGTGAAAGAATTCCTGCAGCGCGCACTGGGCGAGGAAGGGCTGCGTCGGAGCGTCATCGTCATCGCCACCGCCGAAGAGCCCGCCCTAGCGCGCAGGCAAGCAGCATGGACGACTATGGCGATCGCCGAGTTCTTCCGCGACAAGGGCTGCGAAGTGCTGTGCCTGCTCGATAGTCTCACGCGATTCGCCATGGCGTTGCGCGAGATACATCTGGCAGCAGGAGAACCCGTCACGATGCGAGGCTACACGCCCTCCGTTTTCGCCGAACTGCCACGGCTGCTGGAGCGTGCCGGAACAGGCATCGAGCAGAAAAAAAATCTCGCAGAAAACAATGCCGTCTTGCAAGGAAACATCACGGGAATCTTTTCGGTGCTGGTCGAAGGCGACGACCCCAACGAACCCATAGCCGATGCCTTGCGCGGAATCCTCGACGGGCATGTCACGCTCTCGCGCGAGATAGCCCATCGAAACCGCTACCCTGCAATCGACATCCTGCAGACCGTCTCGCGCGCCTTGCCGAACGCCAACAGCGACGAGGACAACGCTCTGCTCGCAGACGCAAGGGCGTTGGTCGCGCGCTATCAAGAGATGGAGGACATGATTCAGCTCGGTGCCTACACGAAGGGCAGCGACCCACAGGTCGACCGTGCCATCGCCGTCGTGCCGCGTTTGGAAAAAGAATTTCTCGCGCAAGGCTTGGACGAACCCTCGATCGATTTTCATGCTCTGTCAGAACTCTTGTCAAAAATTTTGCAAGGAAAAGACACAGCAAAAGACACGGCAAAGGAATCCTCCAAAAACTCTGCAAAGAGTCAAACCCAACACACCACGACCGAGCGGCAGCCCGAAGTCCAAGAAAATTCTCAAGAAAATTCTCAAGAAGTTTGGGTTGATTGAGCTTGGGTTGATTGAGCTTGGGTTGAATA
>JABAAD010000068.1 GCA_014238935.1 Alphaproteobacteria bacterium | reverse complement strand
AGCCTTGCGCGTCTCATCAGGCGCGCGCAAATATCCCCGCGTCACATTCTCGCCGCGAACCCAAATCTCTCCCTCCTCTCCCTCCCCAACAAACACCTCACCTTCCCCAGCAGCAGAAGCATCCCCAATCGCTACCTCGTTCCCCCACGCAATCCCCGCAGAACCCGCCTTGCGCTCCTTTGGAGGTAGAGGATTCGCCGTGATCTGAGAACCCGTCTCCGACAATCCCAAACTCTCGATCAAAGCAACGCCAAAACGATCCTCAAACGCACGAAGCGTCTCCGGCGGCAACGGCGAAGACGCAGAGCGCGCAAAACGCAAACTCTTCGCTTTCTTCCTACTCGCTTCCCGCTCGCCCGCCTCCTGCTTGCCCGCTTCACCCTCGTCCAAAAGATAGGCAAAAAGCGTCGGAACAGCAGAAAACCACGAGCAAGAATACTCCGAAACCCACCCCCAAAACGCCCGCACAGAAAAACGACGCGGCATCACAACAGAACCCCCAGAAACTAACGACCCCATCAAACTCACGCAAAGACCGTTGATGTGGTAGATCGGAAGTACGCACAATCCCCGATCCGCACGCCCCAACGCATGCGCAAGCGCAACATTGCTTCCCGCAGCCAGCAGGTTCCTGTGCGATAGCAAAACGCCCTTCGGATCGCCCGTCGTCCCCGAAGTGTAGACCAACAAAGCCTCGGACTCGGCAGAAAGAGACGCACGCGCATCGCCAAAGGAGTCTTCAGAGGAGTCTCCAGAAGAGTCTTCTTTGTCCCGCTTTTCATCCCAGTCGAAGATGCTTGCTACCCCCTCCTCCTCGCGTAGCCGCACAACTTCAGGCGGCGACTCAAGCGTCTTGAGAACATCAGCAAGCGAGGACTCCAAACTCTCCGCCATCAGCAACAAGGGCGCGCGCGAATGCTCCAGCATGTAGCGCATCGCGCGACTGCCCGCAACTAAGTTAAGGGGGGTTGCGCGAAACCCTCCGTAGACCACCCCCAAAAACGCGAGCGCCGCCGCAGCCCCGTTCGGACAAGCGATCGCAACCGATGAGCCCGCCTTCACGCCGCGCCGTGCCAGACGCGCTGCCACCTCGCGACAAGAGCGCAACAACACCTCCCACGAAATCTGCGTCGCGGAGTCGGGGTCGAACAGCCAAACCGCATCGCCGCGCTCGTGCGCGTGTTGCTCCAAAACCGAGGCGATCGTCGCGGTTTTGTTCTTGTTCATGTTTTCAATTGCGCTCACGGCGTGCGCTCATTTGCCGACCTGCGACCAATAGTCTGCGAAGATGTCCTCAAGCTTGGGTTCTCGAGATGCGACAGGGCGGACGATCTTCACGCGATTGACAAAGTGACGCCAATGCAGGTTCTCGTCGATCGCGTTCCCTCCCCAGGAGCCGCAGCCCATCGAGAGCGAAAAAGGCAGACGGTTGTGAAAGTCGCCACCCGTCGCCACCGCGTGCGGCTGGTTGACGATAACACGACAGGCAGGCAGTGCGAACGCGAGCCGTCGCGCCCGTTCTTCTTCCGTAGAGTGCAGTCCTAGCGAATGTCCCGCGCCTTGCTGCTCCAAGATGCTTCGCGCCGTCTGTTCTGCAGCATCGAAGTCGGCAACGGTGTAGAGCGCAAGAAAAAGTGCCATCTTTTCCCCTGACAGAGGAGGCTCCACCTTTTCGGCAGGGGCGATGAGAAAGCGCGTCCCTTGCGGCGCGAGATCAGACCATCCCAACCTCTCCAAGACGACTGCGATGTCTTGCGCAAGCAGAGCGGGCTGCACCTTCCCCTCTCGCCAATGGGTTGCCGTCAGGTGTTGCGCTTGTTTCGAGTCGAGCAGCCATCCTCCCTCCCGCGCAAGCGCGTCAAGAAAAGCAGCGCGCACAGAGGACACCACGACAAGCGCATTCTCCGCAGAACAAGAGGTGGCATTGTCGAAGGTTTTCGAGCGCGCGACGCAGCCCGCCGCATGCTCCAAGTCCGCCGTCTCATCGACGACGACAGGCGCATTGCCGACACCCACTCCGACAGCTTGCGTGCCGCAGGTCGTCGCAGCGCGCACATTGTTCTGCGAACCCGTCGCAACGACAAAGTCGGCAAGACGCAACAACACCGCCGTCTGCTCCTTCGAGGGCGGAACAGGCAGCATGCTCGCCAAATCGCGCGCTAGACCCGCCTTGTCGAACTCCGCGTGAATGTGGCGCAGAAGCATCGAAAGCGCATGCGTGCCCTTCGGAGAAGGAGCGAACACGATCGCATTGCCCGTCTTGAGCGCGTTGATCGCGTTATTCACAGGCGTCGCCACAGGATTCGTCGAAGGCACGATTGCAGCCACAACCCCTTTCGGACGCAAAACTTCTGTCACGCCATCCTCCTCGCTGACACATCCGTAGGCGACCACATCCTTGAGGTCGCGCATCAGTCCCAGCGTCTTGCGATGATTCTTCGAAACCTTGTCGCTAACATTGCCCAGCCCCGTCGTTGCAACCGCGAGTTCCGCCAAAGTACGATTGCGCTCGGGATGCAAAAGCGCCCACGCAACCGCTTGCGCAGCTCGGTCAAACAGGGCGGGCTGCCTCTTGGTAAAGCCGCGAGAAAAATCACGCGGCGCGGCGGCGAAGTGTTCTTCTCGTGCTTGCTGTTCGAAGTCGTGTTGCGCACGCTGTGCCTTCTCGACGATGGCGATGGCACTCGTGAGGTCACTCATGGCGATCGTCGCTTGTTGTGCGTCAGGTTTTTTTACGCAACTCTCCGACGATAGAAGAGACGAGGGTGGCGATGGCGAGCAGGATCAGGATTAGCGCGAGAGGTCGTGTGGCGAATCCTGCGACGGAATAGCTGAAGAGCTGCATAGATTTGGCGAAGGCGGACTCCCCGAGATTGCCGAGAATGAGTCCGAGCACGATACCCGCAGGCGAATAGCCCGTCTTGCGTAGGAAATATCCTGCGATGCCTGCGACCAGCATGACCCACACATCGGTCAGCGAGTTCCTGAGTGCAAACGCACCGATGACCGCGAGCAAGAAGATGGCGGGGGCAAGCCAGCGAAAGGGAACGCGAAGGATGTGGACGACCGTTTTCGTTTGCAACCAGCCAAGAAAGAGGATGGCGACATTTGCCCAAAACATGGCGGCGAAGGTTATCCATACGAGATCCTTCGAGTTGATGAGAATGAGAGGACCGGGATCCATGCCGTGGATTTGGAAGACGCCGAGCATCATGGCGGTGAGCGCGCCGCCGGGCAAACCGAGCGCGAGCAGCGGAATCATGGCGGCACCTGTTGCGGCGTTGTTGGCGGTCTCTGATGCGACCACGCCCTCCAGCTTTCCTGTGCCGAACTCTTCGGGATGCTTCGACCACTTGACGGCTTGCGCGTATCCCAAGAAGGCAGCAAGCGTCGCTCCGATTCCGGGCAGGATCCCCGAGAAAATACCGAGCAGCGTCGAGCGCAAAGCCGTGATGCGAACCTGCCAAAACTCTGCGAGCGAAGGAAATTGCACGGAGGCTTTCGGTCGTTCTCGCGTTCCCCCAGCGATGTTTTGCGCTTGGGTGAGCACCTCTGCGATGGCGAAGAAGCCGAGGATGACGGGAATGAAGTGGATGCCCGCCGAGATGTAGTAGGAGGCATACTGACTGGTCAAGGGCTCGCCGAAGAGCGTCCAAGTGCTAAAGCGAGGAACGCCGCCGACGGGATCCGTGCCGACGGTCGCGAGCAGCAACCCGATGAAGATGGAAAGCCACCCTTTCCAAAGCGTTTTCGCGCCCAGCGAGGCGGTCACAAAAAGTCCGAAGACGATCAGGGCGAAGATCTCAGGCGGTCCGAAGGCGGTGATCGCCCACTCGGCGATCGGATAGGTTGCGACCATCATCAACGTGGCAGACAGAATGCCGCCGAGCGCCGAAAAGGCGACCGCCGCTCCGATTGCTTTGCCCGCGCGTCCTTGCTGCGTCATGGGATAGCCGTCGAAGCAGGTCGGAGCATTCTCAGGCGCTCCAGGAATGTTGAACAGAATCGCCGTGATCGCTCCGCCGAAGACGCCCGAACAATAGATGACGGCAAAAATCATGATCGCATGCTCGGGTTGCATGGAAACGGTGAAGGGCAGGATCACCGCACCCAAAGTCAGCATGTTGACACCCGGGATTGCACCGAACAGCATGCCGCCGAGCAGGGCGGTGAGAAACAGCATGAAGGTGTATCCGTTGCCGAAGAGAGCGAGGCTACCTGC
>JABAAD010000067.1 GCA_014238935.1 Alphaproteobacteria bacterium | reverse complement strand
TACCCAACGAAGACCCTCCCGCCCGCGCAACGGCGGATACCCGCAACGCGGACGGAGTTCCTCCCCAGGTCGCAATTTTGAATCGAACGGTCCTGCGCATTTCCGCGTGCGCGGCAAACCCATCCAAATTCACGACAAGTATGTGCAGCTTGCCCGCGACTCGGCTGCCAACGGAGACAAGATTCTGACGGAAAACCTTCTTCAGCATGCGGAACACTACCTGCGCATGCAAAGTTTCGAACGCGACAAGAGCCCTTCCTTCGATCGCAGCAGCGAGCCATCCGAAGAAGAAGGCGAGGGCGAAGGCGGTTATCGCCGTTTTGCGCCGCGTTCGAGTGGCGCGCGCCGTCGTTGGGCTGTTGCGCCTGAGGGTCCTGCGCGCGAGGGGTATGCTTCTTCCGAACCTGCCTCCTCCTCTGAGCAGAGCGTCGAACAACCGCTCGAGGCTGGCGAGGAGCAAGCGCAAGTCGAACGGAGACTGCCCCTCTCCGAGGGCGGGTTGCCGAACGCTAATGTTTCCGAAAGCGCGAGATCGGAAAGCGCAAGATCGGAAAACACACGAATCGACACCGATAGGGACTACGGCGCGGAAGCATCCTACGAGTGAAGTTTCCAGTTTTCGAGCTAGCGACGGGTTCGGATTTTTCTTGAAGAGCTAGTTAGCTCTCGCCTGCTGTTGCTTTTGCGCCTGCTCGGCAAGACGATCGAGCCAGTACTGCTGTCCTTCCAAGTCGTTGTGCGCCTCCTTGGCTAGACGCGCGCGCAGGGCGTTGTAAGAGAGCCAATCTGCCGCGGCGACGGTTCTTTCGTTCTCTTCCATCTCTGCCGCCAAGTCCTCCAGCAAATGAGTCGCGCGCACCCAAATTTTAGCGTCCAACAGCAACTCGCACAGAAGGAGCCGAGATTTCAAGGAAGGTCGCTTGCCGCACAAGGTCTCCATCAGACGCGCCCGCTCGATGGGCTCTGTCGCGTCGTGCAGACGGAAAAACACTTCGGCAAGCGCACGCCCTTCGAACTCTTCCCAGTGCGCGCGCACGATCTTGCGTCCCTGCGCCTTTGCTGCTGCGCCGCCGTCGGCGAGTCGTTGCGTATAGGCGACGATGCCGCGCTGCTTTGAGGCGATGTATGCCAAATGCGCCTGTCGCACGGCATCCTTTTCGTTGCCCGCCTCCAACGCCTTGCGCATGGCTTCGATTCGCAATCCCGCCTCCATCGTCTGAAAAGTCGAGGGCAGGGTTGTGCCGCGCCGTCGTATTTTTTCCAAAAGGGAGAGTGCCGCCTCAGGGGAATCGCCTTGTCTTGCGATCTCGATTTGCTCGATCCACAGCTGCAACGACGAGGCGCGCAACGACTCTGCCTCGCGCGCGTAGGACTGAGCGCGCGCGAAAGCGCCGTTGTGTCTTGCGAGTCGCGCTAAAGCCAGCAGAGCGACGAAACGTGTTTCGGGACGACTTTGCAAGTCTTCGTAGAGCGTCTGCGCCTGCTCGGTGTTGGAGGAGGCTTCTGCGACCTGAGCGGCGATCAGTGTCGAGAGGCTGTCTTTGTCCAAAAGCCTTCGCGCTTCCAAAGCCCTTTTCAAGTGTGCGCTGACGCCTTCGGAGGCATCCGCCCTTGTCGATGCGAAGTTCTCGCTTAGAGCCTGTAGCAATGCGCGATACCCCGCATCGCGTCGCCGCGTTCGTCTCCACAATCCGACATGCCTTGGCAGGAACCATATTTCTCGAAAGATTTTTCCGCCCCACATTAGGAGCAACAACGCCAAGAGCAACAAGACGAACACCGCGCCTGGTCGAGCGGTGATCTGCCATTGTCCCCAAACGAGGTCGATCTGTCCGCGCGCGGTCGCCATCCACGCGACGACGAGCGTTAGCAGCGCGAGTTTGACGGTTGTCCAAAACATGCGTTCAGGAGGAGGGTTGTCGAGGCGTTGCTTCGTTTGTTTCTCTGCTGCTCAAGACGGCACGAATTTCGTGCAAGGCTGCAAAGACGCTGTTGCGCGAGGACAGAGCAGCGCGAAAAGCTTCCAGTTGCACGGCGATCTCTTCGCCCATCTGCTCGCGCGCCTGCGTGCCTGATGGGGATGCTTGCAAGAGGATTTCCTCAGCCCGTTCGAATCGACCGTCGGCGAGCATGCGCTCGACTTGTAGCAACGCTGTGTCTTCGTCTCCGTAGCGTCGTCTCAAGGAAAAGATGCCGAACATTTGTGCGCGCAGTTTTTGGGCGAGACGCGCGACGAACCCTCTGTCGGTCGCGCTCTGCCCTTCTTTGCTCGTCGCCTGCCATACGAGGAGGTCGGGAAGCAAACGGCGGTAATTCGAGAGCAGCTGCTGTTTCGATGAAAGATTGTTCGCCTGCCGCAGAAGTGCCAACGCGCCCTCCAGCCGCTCGCGTTCTTTGACGCTCAAGGAGGACTCCAGTCGCTCCAGCGAAAAGACGCTGCGTTGCGCGATCGCATAGGCGATGTTCTCCAGCTGAAACAGAGCGTTCAGTCGCCGCGAAAGGCGTTCTGTCGCGCGATTCTGCTCCAAAAGTTCTACCTGCGTGCGCAAACGCGACAGAGCCTCGGTGCGCCGCTGCAACAGCTCGGAGAGAGAATCCAAACGCGCCGACTGGTTGTCGAAGGCAGCTGCCAGCGCGTCGCTTTCGCTTTTCAAACGACGCAACTCTGCCGCTGCGGGCGCCGACTGCTGCGCGCTCACACCCGCCATGTCGCGCTCCAAACCCTCCAAACGCGTCAACAAGTCGCGCGGCAGCGTAGACAATATTTCGCCCGCAGAAGCATCAGAAGATTCCTCGGACGAAGCCGCGTCCGTTCCTGTCCCCCCGTCTTTGTCGGACAAACCTCGTACGCCTTCACCCTCAGATTCGCTCGCGTGCGACTCCGAAGATTGTTGCGCGCCGTGACCGCCATCGGCAAACACGCCCATCAGTTTTGTATCGATGGGCTCCGCCCAAAGAGGACGCGTGAGAACGCCGACAAGGGCAATCAACGAAATCAAAATTGCCCATTGACCGCTGGTGCTCCGCGGCAGAGCGGCGTGTTCCCACACCTCGCTCGAGATGTCCAAGCCTTCGTCGCTTCCGCCGGTAAAATCGTCGCCACTCGTAAATGCGCTGACGATTCCCTCCTCCGTAGCAGCCTCCTCTGCCGCGTCGGGTTTGGCCACGGACGCGTCCTTCTCCTTCTTTTGTGCTTGTTTCTTCTCTTCTTGATTCCCTTCTTGATTCTCTTCTTTTTTCTCTGCCGGCGGGGCTGCGCTGCCAAAAGCTTTCTCCATGTTCGTCGCGCTTTTGTCGTCGGATGTCGTCTCTTCTGTACCTGTCGGTTGTTCTTGCAAGAGCGCGCGGATCTTCGGCTGGTGGGCTGCGGGCACCGATCCTCGTTTTTTCCATCCCTGAACTGTGCCGACGGCGAGCTCGAGTCGCGCTGCACAAGGACGCAAGCCGCCGAAATGTTCGACGAGCGCCTCCACGCCGGAGCGTTTTTCGAAGTCGATTTCTTTTTCCGTCACGACGACACCTCCGTATCGAGAGATTTGAGCAAGCTCGCCTCCGAAGGCACGGCGGCGCACACGATGCGCGCGCGAGGAAACCTTCGCTGCAAGCGTACGCCTATGGCGGAGGAAAGGCAGAAGAAGCGCAGGCGTGCACGCGGCATGGAAGATTCTCCGAGGGCTTGCGCGTACAGCGTTGCGAAAATATTCGCCGTGCGTGGCGAGTAGAACATCGAAGCGTACAGTTGAGAGGACATGGAAGGGGTCAGAAGGCTACAAGCACGACGAGGCAATTTTTGTACCGAGACCGCCTCGTAGAGGACGGACTGGCAAGAAGAGTATCCCATCTTTCGTAAAATTTCCACAAGATTTCCACCTCGATGCCTGCCGCAAAGATGCAACACGGGCGATGTTTGGGGATGGTGCTGTTGCACCTCTTCGATCAGGCTTGCGAGCGTACCTTGCGCTGCGCGTACGCTTGCAAAACCCATCCGTTTTGCCAAGGCAGCGCTTTGCTCGCCTACCGCATAGACCGACAAGGCACGCGTTGCCGCGTTGTGCAACGGCGAGCAGGCAGGCGTACGGACAAGCGTACGCAAGGCGCTTTTCGAGGTTATCAGCAGCGCGGGATGTTCGCCGAGCTTCTCTGCAAGGTCGGGGGCGGGCAAGGCTTCGAGAGACAGCAACGGCACACGAACAACAGACCAGCCGCGACGACGCAGCTTTGTTGCGCTTGCAAACGATTCTTCACGCAAGCGCGTGAGCAACAGAG
>JABAAD010000066.1 GCA_014238935.1 Alphaproteobacteria bacterium | reverse complement strand
GAGACAGGTTGTGCGCCAGCACCATGCCGCTTGCGCCGTAGTTGAGCGCGCGTTTGATGATCTCGCGTGGATAGACGGCGGTCGTGTCGATGGTGCCTTGTTGGAGAACTTCGTCCTTGAGGATGCAATTCTTCTTGTCGAGGAAGAGGACTCGAAACTGTTCGACCTGCCCGCGTGCCGAGCGTGCGCGGCAGAGGTTGATGATCTGTTGCCACGAGGAAATAACATCCGTCTGCACTTCTTCCGAGAGCATGCGTTCGGCGCTCGCCGCGATAAGCTTGACGATGACGACCGAGCATTCGGCGATTCCTTCCACCTCTTTCAACGCCTCTTGTTCTGCGCTGACGACATCGGCGAGGTTGCCGAATCGTTTGATCAAACGTTTTGCTAGCGGTTTCACATCGACGCGCCGCACGGCGAAGGTCAGCAGCAGCTCAAGCAGCTCGTAGTCTTGCATCGTCTTGCCGCAGTCTTGCAAGAAACGTTGTCGAAGGCGTTTCCTATGCCCCGTCGCATACAGCGCGTTCTTGTCGTGCTTCGCTATCGACGACATCAGACGGCGTAGGGCGGGCAATGCCATCCGCGCGGCGAGAAGGTGAAGACTTCGCACCCCCCATCGACGACCCCGACGGTATGTTCGAACTGAGCCGAAAGCTTGCGATCTCGGGTGACAGCCGTCCAGCCGTCGGGCAGTACTTTGACCTGAGCGTTGCCTTGGTTGATCATCGGTTCGATCGTGAAGATCATGCCCGCTTGCAACTCCAGCCCTTCACCCGCCTTGCCGTAGTGCAGGATGTTCGGCGCTTCGTGGAAGTTGCGTCCGATACCGTGTCCGCAAAAATCACGCACAACGCACGTTTGTCCCTTCTCGGCGTGTTGCTGGATGGCAGCACCGATGTCGCCCGTCGTGTTGCCAGGGCGCACCGCATCGACGCCGACCATCAGCGATTCGTAGGTGATGCGCGTCAGACGCTCTGCCGCGACAGAAATCTTGTTGCCGACCCAATACATGCGAGAAGCATCTCCGTGCCACCCATCGAGAATCACCGTCACATCGATGTTGGCGATATCGCCTTCGCGCAGAACCTTCGAGTCGTTCGGAATGCCGTGGCAGACGACATGGTTGACGCTGATGCAGGTCGATTTCGGAAAACCCCGATAATTCAGAGGCGCGGGGACGGCATCGTGCGCACGAATATACTCTTCGCACATGCGATCCAACTCGCCCGTGTTGCAGCCCGCCGACACATGCGGCGTGATGAAATCCAATGTGCACGCAGCCAGATTGCCCGCGCAGCGCATGGCTTGAAAGGCGCTCTTGTCGTAGAGGGTGATGTGAAGACGCATGCTCTTCGTCTTCTCAAGAAATGCGCCGCGCACGCGTCTCCTGCCACCGCATCGCGCGTTTCGTGTCGTCTGCGTTTGCGTCCAGCCACGCGCGTTCGCCTGACTCTGCTTGCTCGCGCTTCCACAACGGAGGACGCACCTTCACCATGTCCGTCATGTAGCGACAGGCATCGAAGGCGTCGTTCCGAGTTGCGCTCAGGCAGGCGACCAGCACGATCGTCTCGCCTACAGGAATCTCGCCGATACGGTGATGAATCGTCGCGGCATCCAACCTCCAGCGTGTTCGCGCTTCGCAGACGATGTCTTCCAGCGATTGCTCTGCCATGGCGGGGTAGCAATCCAAATGCAGGCTTTGTAGAGTATCCGAGGTCTCTCCTCGTGGCACTTGTCGTTCCCGTTGCCTTTGCGCGCGCGCGATACCGCAGAAGCTTGCGAGTGCGCCTATGCGCAAGGGCTCGTGCCTGTGTTCGTCGGTAAAAAGGCGCAAGGTTTCGTAAGCGCAGAAGGCGGAATCGTGCAAAACAGCCGTTCTCATCGTCAGCCCCCCGTGATCGGAGGAAAAAAGGCGACCTCGTCGTCGGGGGAAAGGGGAATGTTGCCTTCGACGACGCGTTTGTTGACGGCGCATTTCACTAGACTTTCTTGGGCAAAAATCTCTCTGTAGGCTTCGTTGCGCGCGCACAAAAAAGCGACCAGCTTGTCGAGGCTGTCCAAATGGTGGTCGCCGATTTCGGCGGCATCGAAGGTTTCTTCGCGCTTGCCGAGCTTTTCGGCAAACCAAGCAAAGTAGAGAATCCTCATCGCAAACCTCGCGCAGAGAATTCCGTAGAGGGCATGTTGTCGTTCGGAGTCAACGGGAAAGAATCTCGTACATAGGGAGGAAGTCTACGATATCGCCTGCGTTGTAGTCGGTGGTCTCTTCGTCGAGTTCGGCAAATCCGTCAGCTTCCAGCAGGGAGCTCAACACTCCTGCACCGCTTTTGCCATGCTTTGCCAAAATAGGCAAGTGTAACTTATCCAAGTGTGATTTATCCAAGTGTGATTTGTTTGAGCGCAACTTGTCGCAGGTTTCTTTGTCGGAGACAATTTTTGTGCGCAGAAACTCGCGTCTGCCGTGTTTTTTCTTGCCAGCAAAGGAGAGCTGAGCTTTGAAACGGCGCGGCTCCAATCGTTGCTCAAAACTCAGGCGGCGAATCAGGGGTTTCACAAGCAATCCGAAGGTCAGAAAGCAGGCGACGGGATTGCCGGGCAAGCCCGCGAAAGGGACGGGAACGCGCATGCTCGAAAGACCGAGCGTGCCGATGCCGACAGGTCTTCCCGGCTTGATCGCGACGCGCCAAAAGGCGAAAGCGTGTCGTTCGGACAAGAGTCGCGCGATGCCGTCGAGCCTGCTTTGCGACATGCCGCCGCTGGAAAGCAAAAGGTCCAACGGCTTGAAAGATTGTCTTCGCACCAAAGCATCGAGCGCGCACTCGATGGCATCCGTGTCGTCGGGCAGAATTCCGCCTTCGATAACCTCGCAACCCAAACCCCGTAGCCAGTTGCGGAGCAGGGTCGCGTTGCTGTCGAAAATTTGCGCGGCGCCAAGACATTCATGTTGGCTTTCGTGTTGATTTTCGTTTTCGCCTATCAACTCTGCGCCGCTGGAAAAAAGCGCGACGCGCAAGCGTGGCAGAACCTCCACTTGCCTCATTCCCACAGATGCCAAGACGGCGCAGTCGACGGCACTCAAGCGGCGACCTTTCGCAAGCAGCAGGGTATGTTTGCGAATATCGTCGCCTGCCTCGCGGCGATTGGCGCCCTGCCTCAAGCCTTGAGGAATATGCACAAAGTTATCTTCGATGCGTACATCTTCCTCCATCACAACGCTGTCCGCGCCCTCAGGCAAGGCGGTGCCCGTATAGACGCGCACGGACTCTCCTTGCGTAAGCCCTCTCTGCGGAGGTACGCCCGTGGCAACCTCAAAGCCGATCGAAAGCTTCGTCGTGCCATGGCTTTTCAAATCGCCAAAGGCGAAGGCAAATCCGTCCACCGCAGCGTTTGCAAAGTGCGGCACATCGTGCGGAGCGTGTACATCGCTCGCCAGCAGCCGACCGCAACACTTCGACAAGGGTTGACTCTCCGTTTGTTCCAACATCCTACGAGATTGCGGGAAGCGGGCGACGAGGGCGAGCGCGTCGTCCAACGACAACAGCTTCTCGTCGCCGCTAAGTTGCATCGCCGAAGGGAGAAAGCGCGTCGATGGAGGGGGGAAGAAAGACGCTGCTTTCCAAAACAAAGTCGGCGATGCGACGAGGATCGTTCGCATCGAAAACAGGAAGAGAATGCCGCAAAGGCGCGTCGCTCACGATCGCGCGAATGCGGCGATCGCTTGCAGCGAGCAGGGGACGGGGTGCGTCTTGTTGCAAAAGACTACGATGCACCTCCAGCTTGTCGAGCGCAGCGCGTTTGAACCCCTCGACCAGTAGCACATCGACGGGCGCAAGGTGCTTTTGCAGCACGGCGGGGGAGAGCCATCGTGTGCAAGTTTTTTCGTCAGGGCTGCATTCGTGCATCAGCGCCCATCTTCGTTCGGAGGCGACCAGCACCTCGTGCGCTCCCGCTTCTCGATGAGCGTAGGAATCCTTGCCCTTGTGGTCGGCATCAAAGCTGTGGTGAGCGTGTTTCATGGTGGAGACGCGCAGTCCTTTCTCGGAAAACGCTTTCACCAAAGCGACGACGAGCCTCGTCTTTCCGCTGTTGCTCCATCCTGCAACACCTACGACCCTCACTTCGACCTTCACCGCCTTTTCTTGTCGGCCTTCTTGTCGCCTTGTTTCAACAGAGCGAGGGTGTGGCGTGCGTAGAGGCTTCCCGTATAGAGAGTCACAAAGCAGGCGACTGCCAGCGTGAGATCGACGAGCATCGACACCCACAGTTGTCGATGTCCCTCCAAGGCGACGACGGAAAGAATCTGTCCTCCGATCCCCACCATTTGCAACGAGGTCTTGTCCTTTGCCAAGGCGACGA
>JABAAD010000065.1 GCA_014238935.1 Alphaproteobacteria bacterium | reverse complement strand
CCTTTGCGGAGCGCCGCTTGCTGCGTGGCTCATCCGCAAGGACGACACAAAAACGAAGGATGCCACAAGAGCATGGCGCAACAGATTGTTTGAACAAGCGAACCGCATCCTATGGTCGACGAGCGTCGTCGGTGCTGTGGTCGTTGTTTTCCTGCCATTCTTTCCGCTTTTTCCCTTGATTGCCGCCTGCGCGTTGCTTGCGGGCGTTGCTCTTTCCGAAGCGTTGCACCGCAACGACAGCGGCGTACTGCTGCCCGCGCTGTTCAACACCTTCGGAGGTATCTCGACTTGTGCGCTGGGCTTCGTGCTGGGTGCTTCTGTTTTGATTGTCGCGGGGGCGTTGCTCGCCTCTGCGGGAGTGGGCTTTTGCCGCAATGTCTGCTTGGAGCAGAAGAAACCCTTCCGCCTATTTGTTCTTGCTCTCTTCGGAGGCGGGCAGGATTAGGCAAAGCGTTTTGAATCCGCATAGCGCGAGCACTGCTGCGGATTCTGGAAGAAGACGTTCCAAACGCACCGAGGCGTCTTTCTCGTAAGCCCGCTTGCAGAAGAGACGCAGCGCCTCCAACCCCGCCGGCTCGAGTCTCCGCGTGCGTTCGAAGCTGAGCCGTTGCACGGAGCGCGTCTCGATGCGTTCGCGCGCTGTTGCCAATACGGCAGCCGAGGCGCGATCCAGCCGCTCCGGCAGGGTCAGGGCGAAGGGAACTTCTTCTTTTGTCCCTTGTTCTGCGGACACTAGGATTCTCCCTGTTGCTGTGAGGGGTCTTGGGTTGAGGATGAGGGTTGTTCTTCTTGTTTTTGTTGCTTTCGTAGCTCGCGGAGGCGTTTTCGTTCTGCCTTTTTGTGCGCTTTTTTTTCTTTTTTTTCGGCTTTGCGCTTGCGCTTTCGTGCCAGACGTTCTGCTTTCTCGCGCTCTTTTTGCAACATTTTAGGATAGGCGAAGAGGTTTTCATCTTCCGCCAAGGCTTCCGCCTCTGCGATGTCGTCTGCGGGCAGGGTTAGGCGCGGGCGAATGATGTAGAGTCGCACGAATTCCTGCCTCTGTTTTACCTTGTGCTTGAAGGGCAGTCCCAAGATGGGAATGTATCCTAGTATTGGAATTCTCTGCCAGCGCGCCTCGACCTCTGATCGGATATGTCCTCCGACGACGAGCGCTTGGGTTTCCAGTATTTCAGCCTGAGTTGTGAGGGTGTTCGTGGTGATGCGCGGCAGTCCTCCGACGGCTGCGGAGGATGATTGGTCGATCGATCCGTCCTCGATGACGACCAGCAGTTTTATGCGCGTCTTGTTTCCTTCGCGTATGATATGGGGCGTGACCCTCAGGGTTGTGCCGACTTCGACGGGATAGAGAGAGGAGTCTTGAAAGGCTTCGACCTTTACGAAGAATTTTTGATTGGAGGTCAGAGAGGCTTCGATGTTGTCGAGCGTAAGGATGGAGGGTCTTGAGACGACTCGTCCCTTTCCTTGACTTTCCAACAAGTTAATTCTTGCGATCAAGCCGTTGACATTGGAGACGATGGCGTTGGTGGAAAGCGACCATCCCTGAGTTGCGACGGCGAGCGCGCCCGATGCTGCACCCTGAGCGAGCGATCCGAAGCTGGCTTGGTTTCCGTCGTAGGAGCCCTGCCACTGAATTCCTAAGTCTCTGACGCGGCTTTTCGAGATATCGACGATGGCGGCTTCGATCTTGACGAGGCGCGTGCGCGAATCCAACTCTGCCACCAGTCTGCGGTAGTCGTTGTAGCGTGCGCGGTCGTCGTAGATGACGACGGCGTTTTGGCGCGGGTCGGCAAAGATCAGGGGAGACGCACTTTTGCCTACGGACAAGGGTTGCCCCGATGCTGCCCTTGCTTCTGCTGCGGGCGAGTAGGACTCGCCGGGTGCAGCGGGAGAAGAGGAGGGTGCGGACAAGATTCCCAGCTCTTTGATTTTTTGCAAGCTTCCCGATACGAGATGTTCCAAATCGCCCTGCGACCTCGCATCAGCTCGACGCGGTGCGCTCGCGCCGTAGCGCGCTGCGACGATTTTTTCCATAAAGTTAGCAACGCCGGGTAGCACCTTGCCGTTTCGACCGTCTCCTACGGGCGTGTCGGCTGCCCAAGCGTATTGCAAGCGGAAGATCATCAAGGCGAAACGCTCGCCTGCGATGGGGTAGAAGGTGCTGTTCGCAGGAGAGAGCACGCGGTTGTTGTCCAGCCCTGCGAGTTCGGCATAGAGCGTTTGAGCGCTCTCGTGGAAGGCTGCGATCGCCTGAATGTCGTAGATTACTTCTGCCCTATGCTCGTCTTGTTTTTGCCCCTTCTCGGTATTTCCGCCCCTCGTGCGCGCCGAAGAAGTCGTCGAAGAGGTTGCCAACACTGTTGTCGTCAGAGGCGTTACGATCAGAGGTCCTGCTGCGATGCGCTCGCGTTGGAGGCGTGCCCAAAAGGTTTTTGCCTCTTCGATTGAGGCGAAACGGTAGGTGCGCGTTTGCAATCTCGAACGCGACGAGAGGGTGAGCGTGTTTTTGTTCGAAGCCCATGCGAAGCGCGCTGCGGCTGCCACGGCATCCAAGAAGGCTTTTCGCGTGTCGCCCCGAAACTCTCCGACCAGCTTGCGTCGTGCAACGCCGCTGCCTTCGTCCTTGACCTCCATGCCGAGCAAAAAGGACAAGTCCGAGAGCAACTGCGTCCCGCGCACATCGTCGGCGCGATAGAAATAGGGTTGCGCGCGCGCAACGGGTGCGTGCGCGAGCAGCGCGAATAACAACAACGCGAGCAACGAGCGTATCGAACGGGCGTTTTTGGCGAGTGCTGGAGCGAGGGGCATGGCGTTATTGCAACTGTGCGAAGATGGATTGAGGTTTGAATTCTTCGAGGGTTTTTTCTTCGCTGCGTTCCTGCTGCTTGAGTTTCTGTGCGCGCTCTTGTAGTTGCAGCTGCTCGATTTTCATGCGCGCACGCCGCGCCTGCACGAGCGCTTCGCGCGCTTCTTTCAGCGCGTCGTTTGCCTGTTTGAGGTTTTTCTGTTTTTCGACCATTTCTAGGCGCAGCTCTTCGCGTCGAGCGTGCATGTGCGCCTCGAAGGATCGGAAGTTTTGGATTTTATGCAGCTCGATGCCTTTCTTGCGTCGCGCTTCTTCTTCGATGCGCGCGTACTCTGCGTCGATTTTCGCGGGCATCTCGCGTGTGAATCGTTCGAGCAGAGCTGCTGCTTGCTCGAGTGCCTGCTCTGCGATTTGGAGGGCAGCTTGCGCCTCGCCTACGGATCGCTCGGCGCGTTCCTCGCGCAAGCTGCGGATTCGCAACAGGTCGGTAAAGATGTCCGTCATGCGTCAGGCTGTCGCCGTCTCCGCGCTCTCGCCCGTGAGCGTTTCGAGCTCTTCGATCGTTGTGTCGAAGGAAGATACTTCTCCGCCGTGCTGTTGCAAGAAGCTGCGTAAAGCGTCGATCTTCTCGACCGCTGCGTCGGTGGTGGCGTCACCCCCTGCGTGATACTCTCCGATCTTGATCAACAGCTCTGCCTGACGGTAAGCCGCCAAGAGCTCGCGCATGCGTTGGGCTGCGCGCAAATGTTCGGGGCGAACGATCGCCGTCTGCACGCGACTGATGCTTTCTAGGACATCGATTGCGGGGTAGTGGTTTCGCGCTGCCAAGTCGCGCGAGAGGACGATATGCCCGTCTAATATGGAGCGCGTTTCGTCGGCGATGGGCTCTGTCATATCGTCGCCCTCGACGAGCACGGTGTAGAAGGCGGTGATCGATCCGATCGCTCCCATGCCTGTGCGCTCCATGAGCTTCGGCAGGGAGGCGAAGACGGAAGGAGGAAAGCCTCTCCGCGTCGGTGGTTCTCCCATCGCCAAGCCGATCTCGCGTAGCGCGCGAGCGAATCGTGTGACCGAATCCATCATGAACAAGACTCTGTTGTCGCGCGCTCGAAAGTATTCTGCAACGGCGGTTGCGACATATGCTGCGCGTGCGCGTTCCATCGAGGATTTGTCGGATGTTGCGATCACCAGCACCGCCTTTCGCATGCCTTCCTCGCCCAGGCTTTGTTCGATGAACTCGCGCACTTCGCGTCCTCGTTCTCCGATGAGTGCGACGACGGCGACATCGGCGACGGCGCCCTTGACGAGCGCGGAGAGGAGCGTGCTTTTTCCGACTCCTGCGGCTGCGAAGATTCCCAGCCTCTGTCCTTCGCCGCAGGTTAGCAGTGCGTCGATGGCGCGGATGCCGACGCTGAACGGATTGTCGATGATGCGCCTTGTCAGAGGGTTCGGCGCTTCGGCGTATATGGGCTGACGGTCGGGCAAGAGTGCTCCTCCCTTCTGCGCCTCGTCCATGAGCTGTCCCATTCCGTCCAAGACGCGTCCCAGCAGAGCGGGACCGACCTTGATCTCCTGAGTGCGCCCTGTC
>JABAAD010000064.1 GCA_014238935.1 Alphaproteobacteria bacterium | reverse complement strand
GTGGCTGGGAAAGATGTCGACACGCTCGCCGCGCACGCGAAAGGTACCGCGCACAAAGGCGTGGTCGTTGCGCTTGTATTGCAAGGACACCATTTCTTTCAAGAGTCGACGTTGTTCGAACGCCTCTCCCGCGACCAGATCGACGACGAGCTGCGCGTAGGTCTCGACTGCCCCCAAGCCGTAGATGCACGAGACGGAGGCGACGATGACCGTATCCTTGCGTTCTAGCAGCGCGCGCGTTGCCGAATGCCGCATGCGATCGATCTGCTCGTTGATCGTCGCTTCCTTTTCGATGTAGGTGTCCGAGCGCGGCACATAGGCTTCGGGCTGGTAATAGTCGTAGTAGGAGACGAAATACTCGACGGCGTTTTCGGGAAAGAATCCTTTCATTTCTCCGTAGAGCTGTGCTGCCAGCGTCTTGTTCGGCGCCAAGATCAGCGCCGAGCGTCCGACGGCGCGGATCACCTGCGCCATCGTGAAGGTCTTGCCTGATCCCGTGACGCCTAGCAGAACTTGGTCGCGCTGTCCCGCCCGTAAGCCCTCGGTGAGCGCTTGAATCGCGGCGGGTTGGTCGCCTGAGGGAATATAGTCGGAGACCAACTTGTAGTCTGCTCTGCCGCCGCGGTCGCGCGGCTTTCCGAGCGGAGCGTCCAAGTCGAGCATCACCTCTCCTCCGCAAGAACCTTGCGCGCAAACGACACGACGTTCGCATAGACCTCGCGCTTGAACGGCACGATCTTTGAGGTGAGCGATTCCAACGCAAGCCATCGCCATCGAGAGAATTCGGGTTGTTGCGTTGCAACCGAAAGCTCCTCGTCTTTGCCCAAAAAGCGAAAGAGGAACCATCGTTGTCGCTGTCCGCAGTATCGTCCGTCCCACAGCTGTGCTTGAAGCGTCGGCGGCAGATCGTAGCGCAACCACTCGGCGTGTTCGGCGAGCAGGGATGCGTTGACGCTTCCGATCTCTTCGCCCATTTCGCGCCACGCCGCCTCCAGTGGCTTTTCTCCTTCCTCGATGCCTCCCTGCGGCATTTGCCAATAACGCGAAGGATGATCGATTCTCCGCCCGACGAAGACCTCGTCCCTTGCGTTCAAAAGCATCACGCCGACGCAAGGTCGATACCGCGTTTCGCTTTCTTCTTTGTCGCCATGCGTCATGCTAGAAGCTCCTCTGTCGTCCCGAGCTTGGCGCAAAGACGGCGGAGAGCGGTATCACCTGATAGGCGCGCTGGTCGTCGAGCGCTTGGAGCCACGCGCTAAGTGCGTCCAAGGTTGCCGGCAAGGGAGCAAAGCGAACGATCGTCGCCGTGCGTCTGCGGCGCGCGCGACGTGTGATTTCGCGCAGTCGTGCCTCGATCTGTTCGCGCGTCTGCGCCTGCGAAAAGGCTGAGTCGATACGGGCTACGGGCATGCGCAAAGAACGCGCGTAGGATAGGGCTTGGCGCGTCTGCGAAGATGCTGCGAGAAACAGCAGTCCGCGCGAAGAGAGGTCGCGCAAGACTTGTCGAGACTCGTCGGGATTGTCGAAGAAGAGCGATGGGTTTCCGCTTGCCACGCCGACATATCCCGTCATGCGTCCCAGCACGCTTTTCATACGATGCATGTTCTCCGCCTTGCCTTGCCCTGCTTTAAGTTCGAGGTCTCCTGCGTCGAAACCGCTTTTCGGCAAGCCCTCCAGCGGCATTGATAGCAGCAGCTCGTGTCCCTTTTCGCGTGCGAACAGCGCCCAGCGCGTCAAGGAACGTCCGTAGGGAGAGAACTCTAATGTCACGGCGGGCGGCAGATCGATGGCGCGTTCGGTAGCAAAATCGTCGAGTCCCAAGTCGGCGACGATGACGACCACCTTGCCTCTGCCGGGTGTGAGCGGCACGCGTGCGCGATAGGCGCGCCACACGCGTCTTCCGTCTGCCGAGCGTACGGGCAGCATTCCGTAGAGTTCGGTGCTTTCCAAAAGCGCGGGGATCATCGAAACTACCGCTTCGCCTTCCGTCGTCGGCACAACCTGTCCGCGCAGGATGGCTAGCAGTCGATCGACCTGTACTGAAACTTGCTCTCTGTCCGAGAAGTCGCCGCTGTAGCCGTGCAGCGAAATCGTCTTGAGCCCCAGCAGTGTGAAGCCGATGACGCTCAGTGTGGCGATCCATGTCCAAACATAAAGTCGATGCCACATTCCGCCGTGAGCTTGGCGTATTTTGATAGCCGGCAACGGAGGCGCAACAGCCTCAGGCGTTTCGTGCGCGTCAGAAGAGTCCTGCGGCGGAGGAACGACGAAGGGAGCGTTCTTGTCCGTCATACATTTTCAAGCATCGAGGGCTTGTGTCGCTTTCTCTGTTTGGCGATCATCTTGAGTCACCTTGTGGCAACCCGTTTTTTGCGAGCGCGCTGTTATTTCTGCGCCGTGCTACGCGCCTCACTGCGCACGACCTCCAAGGCGCGTTGCAATTGCGCGTCCTCTGCCTCTTTTTGCTTGCCGAGCGATTGTTCGTCTTTGTCTTCGTCTTTGTCTTCGTCTTTGTCTTTATCTTTGTCTTTGTCCTTGTTGTCATTTTGCGTCGCGTTTTCGTTTGCCTTGACGAGAATGTCGGGGTCGATTCCTTTCTTGTGGATCAGGGTTCCGCTCGGCGTGTAGTAGTGTTGGACGGTGAGCTTGAGCGCGGCGTTGCGACGGTTTTTGAGGGGGATGAGAGTTTGCACCGATCCTTTTCCGAAGGATTTTTCGCCGAGCAGTTTGGCGCGACGGTGGTCTTTCAACGCGCCCGCGACGATCTCGGAGGCGGAGGCGGAGGCACCATTAATGAGAACGACGATGGGTTTTCCGTCGGTGATATCGTTTTTCGAAGCTTGAAAACGCTGGTGGTTTTTTCCTCCTCTGCCGCGCACCGAGACGATCTCGCCGCCGCTGAGGAAGAGATCGCTCACCGCGATCGCTTGATCCAACAAGCCGCCGGGGTTGTTGCGCAAGTCCAGCACATAGCCGACGATGGGCGACGCAGCCTCTTTTTTCAGCTTTTTGATCTCGCGTTTCATCGTTTTGGCGACCTTTTCGCTGAACCCCGCCAGACGCACATATCAGACGACTCCGTCGCGCGCATCTCCTTCCAGACGAGCGCGCACGACGCGCAGTTTGATGAGTTTGCGCACGATCGTCACTTCGAAGGGCTCGTCGTCGCCGCGTTTGACTGTCAGTGTCACTTCTTTGCCGACGGGACCGCGCAAGATATCGACGGCTTTGTCCAGTGTCATGCCGCGCACGGCGGTATCGTCGATGCGCACGATCAGATCGCCGCTTTGGATGCCGGCTTGCATCGCGGGCGTATCGTCGAGGGGCGAGATAACCTTGACCGCACCCGACTCTTCGTCGAGGGTCACCTCGATGCCGAGTCCTCCGAATTCGCCGTGCGTGTTGATCTGCAGATCGCGGTAGCGGCGCGGATTCAGATAGGCAGAGTGTGGATCCAGCGACGACACCATGCCTTCGATCGCGGATTCGATCAGCTCTTCGTCGTCGACCTCGCGCACATAGTCTCGTCGAACGCGATGAAAGACTTCGCCGAAGGCGTCCAAAAGCGCGTAGGTGTCTGAGGAGACGCGTTGTGCTGCTGATCCCTCGTTGCTCTTCTGCACCGAGAAGAAAAGCACGAGCGCGAGCGTCATCGATGCTCCTAACAGGAACGGGAGCGTTTTTCGTAACAACATTTTCACAACTCGAAACATCATTTTAAACCGCCTCAACCTTGCCTCACGGCTTGCCGTTGCTTTGTTTTTTGCCTCGTCCCTTCGCAGCAGGGTAGCACAAGGAGGCTAGCACAAAAAGGCTTTGCGTGCGTTTTTCTTTGTCGGATTTTTCTTGTTAGCGTTGCAGGAAGGCTCTACGGCGTGGTGTTTCTCTGAGCCATCGTCGTGGGTTCAGGGGCTTGCCGTTTTGTCGCACTTCGAAGTAGAGGCTGCTTTTTTTTGCGCCCATGCGTCCGACGGGTTCTCCTGCCAGCACCCATTGTCCAAGCGAGACGAAGAGTTTCGAGAGGTTGGCGGTGACGGTGTGGTATCCGCCTTTGTGTTCGACGATCAGAAGCTTGCCTTGGTCGCGGAAGGTATCTGCGAAGACGACGCGTCCGTCGAAGGCGGCGAGCACCGTTGTTGCGGGTTCGGTTTCGATGACGATGCCGCTGAGCGTTTGTCCGTGTCCGTCCGAGCTGCCGTACCTTTGCAGCCACGCGCCTTCGGCGGGCGAGACGACGAGCCCGCTCTTGTGCGAGCTTTTGGACAAGACTTCCGGGGACAAGCCCTTCGACAAGGATTGGGGTAAGGATTCGGGAAAGACGCGTAAGTTGCGCGGAGTGCTACCTTTGTGCGCGAGCGTCTCTGTTTCAAGCCGTGCGACGAGCGCTTGCACTGATTTTGCTTCTTCTGCCATTTGTTGTGCGCGTGTTTTCAGCGCTGCGCGTTCTTTTGCGGTCAGGGGCAG
>JABAAD010000063.1 GCA_014238935.1 Alphaproteobacteria bacterium | reverse complement strand
CGACTCTCCCTCCAAGCACGACGCGTGCCGCGTCTCAACGAATCCGCCAACAGGATCGTCATCGAATCACATCGCTCGCGCGGACAAGGCAAAACAAAGCAAGACAAAACAAGGTGATGGTGTCAAGATGCAGCATCGCACATACGATAAGGACGATAAGGAGCAAAAAAAAGACTTGACCCACAAGGCACGAACCTGTTAATCAAGCGCGTACGACAACATAAAAGACGCGCCCTCAAGAATCAATCGCAAAACGCCACAACACCGAAGGTCGTACGCTCTTCTTCCCTCCTCCTCTCAAGACAACTTCTTCCCGACAACTTCTTATGGCAGAACTCCTCGTCGTGCTTTGGCGTGATATCCCAGCGCAAGTGATCGCACGGCGCTCGCGGCGCGAACAGGTGAAACGCATTCTCGCGCCGCGTTTCGCAGAGGCGATCGACAAGGCTGCCATGCGCGGCGCAGCGCGCGACGCAGAACGCTACTTGCAAGAGTGGCGCAAGAGCGCGCCTGAGATTTGCGACGAGAACTTGGAGCAAGTCGCAGAAGCGCGCGCGCAAGAGCTGGAAGCGACTTACGACGACGAACGCCTTGCCTCCCTTGTTGCCAACGGCGGCAAGGAACAACATTCGCGTCAAGAATAACCTTCCTCCCGCTACACTCAACAAGGACAGATTTTTATGACGACCCGTACCCTTGTCTCCTCTGCGACGAAAGAGCATGTGATCGCCTTGGACGCTCCGTTTACGATCATCGGCGAACGCATCAATCCGACGGGACGCAAGAAGCTCGCTGAAGAGATGCGCAACGACAACTTCGAAACTGTCGAACGCGACGCGCGCGCACAAATGGAGGCGGGTGCGCACATGCTGGATGTGAACGCCGGCATTCCGCTTGCCGACGAGCCCGCAATTTTGGCGAAAGCGATTCGTCTGATTCAGTCGTTTTGCGATTTGCCGCTTTCGATCGATTCGTCGATCGTCGCAGCTCTCGAGGCGGGACTGGAAGCCTATCAGGGACGCGCGCTGCTGAACTCGGTGACGGGCGAAGACGAACGACTGGAGGTCGTCCTTCCGCTGGTGAAAAAATACGACTGCTCTGTGATCGCCATTTCCAACGACGAGAGCGGCATTTCCGAAGATCCCAATGTGCGTTTCGATGTTGCGAAAAAGATCGTCGAGCGCGCCGCCGATTTCGGGATCGGACCCGAGCGCATCGTCGTCGATCCTCTGGTGATGCCGATCGGCGCGCTGTCGCAGGCGGGTGCAGGAGCGTTGCGCCTTGTTGCGCGCTTGCGCGACGAGTTGAGGGTTAACACTTGTTGTGGCGCTTCGAATGTGAGTTTCGGATTGCCGAGGCGCCACGCGCTGAACGCGGCATTCTTGGCGATGGCCTCAGGGGCGGGAATGAGTTCGGCGATCATGAATCCTCTTCACGAGGAGGAGATGATCGCCATCAAGGCGAGCGATGTGATCGCGGGCAAGGATGCGGGTTGCACGCGATGGATCAAGCGGTTCCGCGAACCCAACGCCAGCTTGGAGACGGGCTTGGATGCACGCGGCGCACGCCGTCGACGCAGAGAGAGGGCATAGACAGGGAGAAAATCCCTGTCGCGGAGGCACGATGGCAGAGGCGAAGCTGGAAACCACTCTCGATACGGCGACGGAGGAGGAGGTTTTTGTCGTCTTCACGCCTTCGGGACTGCGCGGCTCCGTTGCGCGCGGCACGACCCTTTTGGAGGCGGCGCGCAAGATCGGCGTAGACTTGGATTCGGTGTGCGGCGGACGCGGCATCTGCGGACGCTGTCAGGTGCAACCCACCTTCGGACACTTTCCGAAGTTCGGCATCGATTGCGACCATCGTGCGCTCTCCGAGTTCTCGAAGGTCGAGGCGCGCTACGAACAGCGTCGCGGACTACAAAAGGGACGACGTTTGGGCTGCAACGCCGTGTTGCAGGGCGACATGATCGTCGATGTTCCGCCTGAGAGCCAACTGCGCAGGCAGGTGGTGCGCAAGCGACCCGATGCGCGTCCGATCGCCATCGATCCGATTCTGCGGCTGCACTATGTCGAGGTAGAACTTCCCAAACTCGACAGCCCTTCGGGCGACTGCGAACGCCTGCTCGATGCGCTGCGGCGCGCTTGGAACGTCCATGTCAACACGATCGATCTCTCCGTCTATGGCTCCATCCAAGAGGTGCTAAAACGCGGCGATTACAAGGTCACCGCCGCGGTGCGCGACAACGACACGCTGCTCAAACTCTACCCCGGCATCGAGACGATGCTCTACGGTTTGGCGGTCGACATCGGATCGACGACCATGTCCGCGCAACTCGTCGATTTGCAAAGTGCTACTGTCGTCGCCGCTCAGGGACGCATGAACCCGCAGATCCGATTCGGAGAAGACCTCATGAGCCGAGTCTCCTACGCCATGCTCAACGAGGGCGGCGCACAACAAATGACACAAAGCGTGCGTGAGGCTTTAGACGCTCTGTTTCAAGAAGTCGCCGCTTCCTGCGAGGTCGCAGCGGACAATATCTTGGAGGTCGTGCTGGTCGGCAACCCCGTCATGCATCACATCTTTTGGGGCATCGACCCCGTGCCGTTGGGAGGAGCGCCCTTCGCGCTGGCAAGCGCCGCTTCGATCAGCGCGCCCGCACGCGAATGCGGCTTTTCTTCGCTCGCACCTTGCGCGCGCCTCTACTCGCCGCCTTGCATCGCGGGACATGTGGGCGCGGACGCGGCGGCAGTCGCGCTCTCCGAGTACTTGTGGGATGCGCAAGAGCCCGTGCTGGCAATCGACATCGGCACGAACGCCGAAATCCTGCTGGCGGTAGACAAGCGGGTGTACGCCGCATCGAGCCCGACGGGACCTGCCTTCGAGGGCGCGCAGATCGAACACGGACAGCGTGCTGCAGCCGGCGCTATCGAGCGAATCCGAATCGACGACAAAACCTTCGAGCCGCGATTCAAGGTCGTCGACCGTATGGCGTGGTCGAACGAGGAGAACTTTTGGAAAAACGCCGACAAGTCACAAAGCAAGACAGAGGACAAAAAGGCGATGCGCGCCGCAGAACCCAGCCTGATTACTGGCATTTGCGGCTCCGGCATCATCGAGGGGATCGGAGAGCTGTTTCGCACGGGCTTGCTCAGCGCGGACGGATTGTTCCGCGAAGAGCAAGCCGAGAAGACACCGCGTCTGCAGCGCGAGGGACGCAGCTTCGTCTATCTGCTCCACGAGCACGAGGGGCGAAGAATCACCATTACACAAAACGACATCCGCGCCGTGCAGCTGGCGAAAGGTGCGCTCCACGCAGGCGCGAGACTTTTGATGGCGCACGCGGGAATAAAAAAGGTGGCGCGCATCTTGCTTGCCGGTGCCTTCGGCAGTCACATCGATCCGCTGTACGCGTTGATCTTGGGGCTGGTGCCAGATTGTGCGCCCGACAAGGTTGTCCCGTTGGGAAACGCCGCTTCGACCGGCGCGCGCATCGCGCTCGTCAACCGCAACCACAGGCGGCTTTTGGAAGAGCGGGTGCGCGACATCGTCAAGATCGAGACGGCGACAGAACCCGATTTCCAGCAATACTTCATCGAGGCGATGGCGTTTCCGCACGCCTGCGACCCGTACAGCGAGCTGCGGACGAAAGCGGAACTGCCTGCTTTCGTCGCGCAAGAGCCCGCCGCACGGCGCGGCGAGCGCAGTGGCGCGCGGCGCAAACGCGCGCGCCTTGAGGCGGACGCATGACAGAAGAACTGAGAGCGCAGATAGGCGTACTAGCAAGCGAGTCGAGCGTTGAGGTGACACCGCGCGGAGCTGCAAAGGTGGAAAATTTTCACGACCTTTTGGACAAGGGAGCGCGTATTTTCATCACCTTCCTGCCGGGCTCGAACTTGGCAGAGACGACCGAGACCGCCGTGCGCTTGGCACGCGAGGGCTTTCGTCCCGTGCCTCACATCGCAGCGCGCTCGCTTGAAAGTGAGACGCAACTTGACGAGGCGCTCAAGGCTTGGCGGCAAGAGGCGGGCGTCGAAGAGGTGTTGCTCGTCGGCGGTGCGGTTGCAACGCCGCTCGGCCCTTTTGCCGAATCCATGCAAGTCTTGCGCTTGGGTTTGTTGGAAAAACACGGCATCAAAAAGGTCGGCTTGGCAGCGCACCCTGAGGGATCGCCCGACATCGCGCCTGAGGCGTGCGCGCGCGCGATTGCCGAAAAAAACGACTATGCGAACAACAGCAGTCTCGATTGTTATTTGGTGACCCAGTTTTTCTTCGAGATGCCGCCCGTCTTGCAATGGCTGGAGCAGATTCGTCAAGGAGACGAAGGTGGCAATCGGCTGAAGGTTGTCGTCGGGCTGCCCGGGCTTGCCACCTTGAAGACTCTCATCAACCACGCGCGCCAATGCGGTATCGGCAACTCGATGCTATTGTTGCTAAAACGAGCGAAGGATGTGCGCCAGCTGGTGACAACGCGTGCACCCGACAATTTGCTCGTCGAGCTGGCGCGGGCTTGGCTGGAAGACGACACGCTCAAGGA
>JABAAD010000062.1 GCA_014238935.1 Alphaproteobacteria bacterium | reverse complement strand
GCCATCCGTAAATGCGATGTCCCATCCTTATCGCGTGGCTTTCGACAACCGTGCGACAACGTTCCTGCTGCGCTTGGTCGCGCCGCGGCAGGAAGATCATTCCGATGGCAAGCCTGCCCTTCTTTATGCTGTGCCCTGCTCGCTCGATATGCTGGCGGAAGAACTCTTGCGGGATGCGGAAATGAATTCCCGCCCCGTCGCCGCTCTTGCCGTCGGCGTCGACCGCGCCTCGATGGGACAACGCACCCAAAGCTCGAATTCCCAAATCGACGACCCTGCGCGAAACCCTGCCGTCGATCTCGGCGACCACCCCGACTCCGCAAGACTCGACGGGCTGCAACAGGTCGGCACCGTGCAAGCGCGCGAGCCTTGCGCGCTGGCGTTGAAAATCTTCGTAGCTAAGTGACATCGCTCTGTCCGCTGCTCTGTGTTCTTGGCATACCGTCGCTTGTTCTCTCGGAAGCTCTTTGTTCGAGCGCAGCATCGATTCCGCGTGCTGCGTCCATACCCTCGCGCACAGCCCAAACGACGAGCGAAGCACCTCGCACGATGTCGCCTGCGGCGAACACATTATCGAGCGCGCTCTGCATGCTGGGTTTGTCTACGCGCAACGTTCCCCATTCTGTCGTCGGTAAGGCGGGTTCTGCGAAGAGGGTGGGCAAGTCTTCCGCCTCGAAGCCCAGCGCCGTGATGACACGGTCGCACGGCACATCTTCCTGCTCGCCTTCTACGGGCAGGGCTATCGTGCGTCCGTCCTTGCCTGTCTGTCCGAGCCGCATCTTTTGTACGCGCACGCCCTCTACTGCTCCTTGCCCCCCTGTCCGCCCCCCTGCCCCTGCCTGCCCTTGCAAAAGGGCGACGGGACGCATCAGGAAACGGAAGACGATTCCTTCTTCTTCCGCCTTTTGCACTTCGCGCCTTGATCCCGGCATGGAGTTTCTGTCGCGTCGATAGAGGCACAGCACCGACTTTGCTCCTTGTCGCTGTGCGGTACGCACGCAATCCATCGCCGTGTCTCCTCCCCCCAACACGACGACGCGTCTGTTCGATGTGCTCCATCGCTGTTTCTCCTCTTCTTCCACCTCGTCGCCCAAGTGGAGTCGATCCGAGTGTTTCAAGTAGGAAAACGCGGCAAGCACGCCTTCCTGCTCCTCCCCCTCCAAAGCAAGCTTGCGCGCGTCGTAGACGCCCGTTGCGACCAGCACGGCATCGTGCTCGGCGCGCAGTTCTGCGAAGGGTTTGTCCTTGCCAATACGACAATCGAGCGTATAGGACACGCCGCTGGCTTGCAGCCATTGGACGCGTCTTTCGACGACTTTTTTGTCGAGCTTGAAGTTCGGAATGCCGTAGATCATCAAGCCACCCGCGCGGTCTTGCGCTTCGAAGATGCGGACTTGGTAGCCGAGCTCGCGCAAACGTAGCGCTGCCGACAAGCCCGCGGGACCTGATCCTACGATGGCGACCTTTGCCGAGCGTTCGCGCCGAGGACGCAGGGGGGGTATCCATCCTTCGTTGAAGGCGTGTTCGGTGAGCGTCTTCTCGACGGCACCGATCGTCACGGTTCCGTGTCCGCTGCGCTCTAGGACGCAGTTGCCCTCGCAAAGACGGTCTTGCGGACAGATGCGACCACAAATCTCAGGCAGGGCGTTGATCGCGCTCAGCCGCTCCCATGCTTCTCGCCAGTCGCCCTCGGCACACAGCATGAGCCAGTCGGGAATGTCGTTGCCGACGGGACAATAGGTTTGGCAGAAGGGCACCGCGCACTGCTCGCAACGCGACGATTGACGCTCGCAGCTTTGCTTGTCAAACGGAGAATCGATCTCTAAAAAATCCTGCTTGCGCGCATCTGCCTTGCGCAAATCGGGAAAACGTTGCGGCAGATCGACAAACTTATGCATGCTGGTACGCATCGCCCTTTCCCTCCTCGCAGTCTTAGTCTTTTAGTGTTATTGCGTCTTATTGCATCTTATTGCGTCATCTCATCGCACGCCTTGCACGCCCTTTTCGGCAAGCGATTCGCTTGGCGAGCCTCATATTGACAAAGAAAGGAGGTTGAGTCAAGAAAAAGGCAATTTTGTAAATTTTATTTGCCCTATATTTTTTTATTGTCGTGTTTCTCTGCTTTTTTAAGAGACGGCAACGCGACAAAAGCAAGAAAAAGTCTTTTATTTTGACTTTTTCATGCCGCGAGCGTCGTAAGACAAAGACCGTCTGATACAGAAAAGAGCAACGCCGCTACCGCAAACTCCGTAAAGAGCAAAAACCCACGCGAAGTCTCCCAACACTCGCAAGAAGAAAGGAAATAAAGCCGGTCCCAAGAAGCACGCGCCATAAGTGAAAAACAACGCCGAAGAGGTCGCCTCGCTCGTAGACAAGCGCCCGCGCAAACGCGCAAGGCTCATCATGTACAAGCCGTTCCACCCGACAGCACAAGCAGCCAATAGAGCAAACAACACTGCTGCGACGATAAAGTTCGCTCCCCTCGGCAAGAAGAGAAGCAAGATCGAAGAGACACCGCCCGCCAAAGCCAAAAGAGCGATCATACGCCTCGCTGACAAGAAGGAGGATCGGTCGCTTACCAACCCCCACAACGGACGAGCGATAAAAGTTGCGCCTTGCGATAGGGAAAGTAGCAAGCCTGCGGCGACCAAATTGTAGCCCAAAGCCTCGGCGGCAAAGGGGCTGGTGTAGCCCATCACGATCATTTGCAAGGGCGAGAGACTGACGCTCGCCATGGCAAGCCAAAACAAAGGCGGAATGCGACAAAGGTCGACGACACCGCGCCACGGAACAAACCTGAGCATACCGCTCGCCCCACCTCCGCTCGCGCTCGTTTCGCTCTTTCGAGTGCTGCGAGCGCGGCGTTCTTTCTCTGCTCTCGTCTTTGCGAAACGCCCTTTTCCCAACTGCACCAAGCCCATCGAACAACACGCCGCCAAGACCAACGGAATGGCGCAAGTCTGCCATCCCCAAGCCTGAGTGCAGAAAGGCGTTGCGATACCCGCAACGACCAATCCAAGCGGCACGCTCGACTGCTTGAGCGAAAAGAGCAAGCCGCCACGTTTGCCCGCAAACAGCAACAGCATCTCGGAGGATGCAGGGTTGGTCAAGGCGTATCCGAGCCCGATCAAAGAACTACCGACAAACATCCACAAGACTCCCCATGCCAAATCGGCGAAGACGACGGCGACGATGGCACCCGTCATGGTGAGCAGCATCGCAAGCTGTAAGGATTCGCTCGCCCCTCGCCGCGCGACGATGCGTCCGGAAAAGAGGCAGCCTACAAGGGTCGCTCCGTAGACCGTTCCGATCTGCCAGCCGATCCACGCCAAAGGCAAATCCAGCGTGCGCCCCGCCTCGCGCGTCGCCGGCGAAAGAAAAAAGCTCGCCCACCCCGCAACCCCTTGCGTCGACATCGTCACCAACAACACAGGAACACGAGAACGCGCCGTCAAAAGCCTCATCGCCGATCTCTTCTTCTGCTCTCCCGCCCTCGTCTTGTCTCCAGCGTCATAGTGGACGATACTGCATCGCAACACAACGAAGACACTTTTTTCTACCTCCGTTTTTTGAGCATGCCCCCCCTCGACCTTGTCGCCTTGTCTGTGATCCAAGGCTTCACAGAATTTCTACCGATCAGCTCGAGCGCGCACGCGGTGCTCTTCTCCGCCTTCTTCGGTGAGGGAAGGCACGCCGTCAGTTTGGACGCCGCCCTGCACGGCGGAACGCTCGCCGCCCTGCTCGTCTGTTTCCGCAAGGAGTGGGGAGGCATGCTGGCAGGCGTCGTCGCAAGCTTTCGCGCGAAAGAAGACGCTACGATACGGCGCGAGGACAAACGTTTGCTCTCGCGGATTGTGGTTGTAAGCCTGCCTCTTGTCGTTGTGGGAGGAATCGTTTTGGCAACGGATACCTTGGAGGCTCTGCCGCGCGCGCCGCAAGTGGTGGCGACGACCTCCGTTCTTTTTGCGCTGCTGCTGCTATTTGCCGATCGACAGGGCAAGGACAAATCTTCCTTGCTGCGCATCGAGAACCTTTCACCTTTCGCCTGCCTTCTCATCGGAGCGCTGCAATGCTGCGCCCTGCTACCCGGCTCTTCGCGCGCGGGTGTCGTGATGACGATGGCGCTCTTGTGCGGGTTAGGACGCATCGAGGCGGCACGCCTTGCCGTCCTCACCTCGCTACCCGCGCTCGCGGGAGCAACGGCGCTCGGCATCCACGCCATCGTAAGTTCGGGCGACGCGCAACTGCTTCGAGACAGCCTGCTCGCAGCATCCCTCGCTGGCATCGTTGCGGGTTTGACGCTACGCTGGTTCATGCGTGCGGTTGCGCGGATAGGATTTTTGCCTTTCGTCCTCTACCGTTGCGCGTTGGCAGCGCTTATCGTTGTTGCGCTCGGCTTCGGTGCTTGACGGCACTTGACAAAGAGGCTTGCTCTGCGCGATTCTGTCTTGCTATGCAATCTCTCTATGCAATCTCTCTATGCAATCTCTCTATGCAAGCTGTCTATGCAAGCTCTCTATGGCGAGCTGTCGAGGGGCGGCGCAAGCGAGT
>JABAAD010000061.1 GCA_014238935.1 Alphaproteobacteria bacterium | reverse complement strand
AATCTCGCGCGACCCCGAAGAAGCGAGCGTTGTCCTCGAAGCCGTCGCACAGCGCGAAGTAAGAGAGTTCCTGTCCCTCCAAGTAGTCTTCGAACAACAGCGTTGAGCCGGCCTTGCCGAATCGTTTTTCGACCATGGCATGCTCTATGGCTTTCTCGGCTTGTCGTCGAGTTTTGGCGACGACCACGCCTTTTCCTTTCGCCAGTCCGTCGACTTTGACGACGACGGGCAGCTGCTTCCAGCGCGCGAGAATGATTTGCGCTTCCTTGTGCGAGTCGGTGATCTGCGCGTTCGGCGTGGGAATGTTCGCTTGCAAAAAGAGGTTTTTTGCCCATGCCTTCGAGGTTTCTATGCGTGCCGCCTTCGCGCCGGGGGCAAGCGTGGGAATGTCGTTTTGTCTGAGAAGGTCTGCGATACCCTCGGCGATGGGCTGCTCGGGACCGACGACGACGAGCCCGATGTCGTTGCGCTTGCAAAAAGAAAGCACTTCGTGTCCTTCGATCTGTCCTTCGATCTGTCCTTCGATCTTGTCTTCGAGGGTAGCGCAGAGGGCTCCCGTCGATTCTGCGATGGCTTGGCTTCCGGGTAGCGCAAAAAGCTTGCCGCACGAGGAGGCGTGCGCCATAGCATCGCATAGGGCGTGCTCTCTGCCGCCGCCGCCGAGGACGAGGCAGTTGACGAGATCGCGTTCGCCTTTGGCAACCTTGTCGGTGAAGGGATACAAAAAATTCATGTTGTCGATTCGATTGGCTTTTCTTTTCCTGACGCAAAGGCTAGCATAAGGCTTTCTCCGTGCGGGGTTGTTTTCTTGGTGAACAAACATGGGAGGAGCTTAGTGGTGGCGGAAAAGGACGCGCAAAAAAGCGCAGAACACAGCGCAAAACCCAACGTGGAAGCCAGCGCAGAACACAGCGCAGAAGAGGTTTCGCAAGAAGATTCGCAAGCATTGTTGGAGGGGGGAGGCGAAATTGCACTCGTTGGGGGCGGAGTGATCGGAGCGGGGTGGGCCGCGCGATTCGTGATGAACGGTTGCGATGTCGTGCTGTACGATCCCTCTGCGGATGCAGCGCAACGTTGTCTGCGCATCATGCAGCAAGCCGAGCGCGCGCTCTCGCAGCTGACGACGGCGCCGCTACCGCCTCGCGGTCGTTTTCGAGTCGTCGAGCATATCGAGGAAGCGCTGGGAAACGCGGTTTGGGTGCAAGAGAGCGTGCCTGAACGCGAGGCTCTGAAGCAGCGAGTCTTGGGGCAGATTGCGATGCTCCTGCCGAAGGAGACGCCGATTGCCTCTTCGACCTCAGGGCTTTTGCCGTCTCGCTTGCAGGCGCGCTTGCGGTGTCCCGAGCGGTTTTTCGTCGCTCACCCCTTTCATCCGGTCTATCTGCTGCCGTTGGTCGAGTTGGTCGGCGGCGAGCAGACATCGAAGACGCTGTTGGTGCGCGCGAAAAAATTCTACGAGAACTTTGGCATGAAGGGGCTGATCGTCAGGAAAGAGATCGACGCTTTCGTGGCAGATCGCCTTTTGGAATCCGTGTGGCGCGAGGCTCTGTGGCTGGTCGCCGACGGAGTCGCTACGACCGAAGAGATCGACGATGCCATTCGCTACGGCTTCGGGTTGCGCTGGGCGCAGATGGGCATTTTCGAAACCTATCGTGTTGCCGGCGGAGACGGAGGCTTCCGACACTTCTTGGCGCAGTTCGCCCCCAGCTTGCAGCTGCCGTGGAGCAGGTTGGTCGATGTGCCGCTGTGGAGCGAGGGGTTGCAGAATCGAATCGTCGAGCAGTCGGACGCGCAGGCACGCGGTCGATCGACAGAAGAGCTGGAGCGAATCCGCGACGGAAACTTGGCGGGAATCATCAACGCGCTGAAAGCAGAGGAATGGGGCGCAGGTGCCTTGCTGTTGGATTACGAACGAAAGCTCGCCGAGCGTGCCGTCGCACGCGCAACCCAAGCAGGAGCAATCAAGAAAGAAAAGGAACGAGAGGAAGATCAACACGAAGGCGAGGTGCAAGAAGGTGAAGTGCGTCTCTTGCGCGTACGCGTGTCGGAGATGTGGCTAGACGAAAACGGGCATATGACCGAGAGCCGCTATCTGCAAGTCTTCAGTCAGGCGACAAACCTGTTGTTGACCTTTGTCGGTTTCGACAAAACGAGTCTTGCGCGAGGCTTGGGCTTTTACACCTTAGAGACGAACTTGCGCCATCTGCACGAGGCGAAGGGGGGAGAGGGTCTTGTCGTTGCAACGCGTGTCGTAGATTGCGGAGAAAAAAAACTGCATCTGCTCCATCGAATGTTTACCGTATCCGACCAGCACGACGGCAAGGGGGGGGCGCGCTCGGCAGAGCTTGTCGAGATCGCAACGGCAGAGCATGTCCTGTTGCATGTCTCGCGCGCAGAATCGCGCGGCGTGGCGATGGAGATAGCCGTCTTCGAACGTTGTCGGCGTCTTTGTAAGAAGCAACAATCTCTGCCGCAGCCCGATGTTTTTCGGCTGAGCTTGCAACGCAAGAAGCCGTGACAGAATCGATCAGGGTTGCGGATCCTCTACCCGATGTGATCCTTGCCAACCTCAATCCCTACTTCACGGGCGTGACGGCGACTTTGGAGAACCTGTATCCTCTACAGGCGCGCGAGGTCTCGGTGGGAATCCACGGCTACGACCTCTCTTTTGCTACAAGAAAGGTCGGACTCGCTGCGCTCCTTCGGCGTGCAAGACGCGCTCCTATCGACAAGCCCTTTCGAATCTATCATGCTCGCCGTGCCGTCGATTTGCGTCGAGGTCTCTTCTTGCGCGATTTCTGCGGAGCGAAGATCAAGGTCATCTTTACCTCCGTGAAGCAGTCGCGCCACTCCTTTCCTCTGCGCCGTATGATCGCGCGTTGCGACGGCGTGATCGCAACGACAGAACAAGCAGCGCGTTTGCGTCCGCATGTCAAAGCGGTGATCCCGCACGGCGTCGATACGCGTCGCTTCGCGCCTGTGGCAAAAGAGACTTGGGAGTCCTACGCTCGTCGCCACGGCTTGCGCGGAGGGCGCGCGGTCGGGCAAGTGGGAAACATCCGTCGTAGCAAGGGGAGCGATGTGTTCGTGCGCGCGCTGTGTCGAGTTTTGCCGTCTTTTCCCGATGTCGTGGGCGTCGTCGCCGGACGCTGGATTATGAAGGACGCGCCGTTGCGCTGGCGTTTGCAACGCTTGACCGTCGAGGCAGGAATCGCAGAGCGCGTGTTGTGGCTGGGATTGTCCTCCTATGCCTCGATGCCTGAGCTGCTTCGCGCGTTGGACCTGTATGTGTCGTGCGCGCGCGAAGAGGGATTCGGCATGGCGACGGTGGAGGCATTGTCGTGCGGAACGCCGATTGTGGTCACGCCGCGCGGTTGTGCCGACTTGGCGGTTGCAGAAGGAGAAAGCGGCTATGTCGTGCCTTGCGGCGACGAGGAGGCTTTGGCAGAAAGACTGCGGTGCTTTCTTTCGCTCGAAGACGGTAAAGCTCGCTTGACGCACGCCTGCCGCGCGCGCGCAGAGAGATTTTTCGCCATCGAGCGTGAAGCGGCAGCGATCGTCTCCGTCTATCAAAATTTGTGGCAAGATTTGCAGAGAGACTTGCAGAGAGAGGGCGGCGTTCGTGCTCGATACGCCTGACACTTCCTTTGTTGATTGTGGTACAGAAGTGAGATTGTGATTTTTTTGTTTTTCTTGTTTTGTGTATGTATGCCTTGTGAATTCTTTTGCGAGCGTTGAAATATCTTCACAAAGGTGTTGTCGCCGTCTTGTTGTTGGCTTTGTTGAGTTCACATCTTGTTCTCGGTATAACGGAATACGCGTGGTCTTTGTACGACCTTTAAAATAGTTGGATCACCACCGCTTCTTGAGACCGAGCTTCTCGCGCACTTCGGCGGGCTCCAAGACGCGAACACCCATCGCTTGCATGATCGTTTTCGCTTGAGCAACAAGTTGCGCGTTCGAAGCGAGAACTCCTTTCGTCAGATAAAGATTGTCCTCAAGACCGACCCGAACATGACAATCCGCAAGCAACGCCGCAGAAACATAGGGTAGCGACATACGCCCGATGGCAAAAGCGGAACAGACCCACTCTTTCGGAACACTCGTCTTGAGCGCGACAAGCGTGCCTAAATCGGCGGGCGCACCGTAAGGGATACCCATACAGAGCTGCGCGAGCACGGGTTTTTCCAGCAGTCCTTCCGCCTCCAGCTGTTTGGCAAGGACGAGGTGTCCCGTATCGAAGATCTCGACCTCAGGTCTCGTGCCGGCTTGTTGTATAAGGCTTGCCATGGCTCTGAGCTGCGAGAGGGTGTTGGTCATGACATAGTCGCTCTCCGCAAAGTTCATGGTGCCGCAGTCGAGCGTGCATATCTCGGGCTTGAGCTCCAAGATATGCTGGACGCGTTCCTGCGCGCTCGCCATGTCGGTTTTGGCAGAAAGAGGCAACGGAGCTTCGGGAGGACCGACATAGAGATCGCCGCCCATACCGGTCGTCAGATTCAATACCGCATCGCTGCCGCTGTCCTTGAGGTGTGCAACAAGCTCACGGTAGAGCGCGACATCGCGCGATGCGGCACCCGTATCGGGGTCGCGGACAGGACAGTGGACG
>JABAAD010000005.1 GCA_014238935.1 Alphaproteobacteria bacterium | reverse complement strand
CTGGGCGAGCAGCGAATTACGTTGTTTTTGCGTTAAATCACCCTTAGCCATGACCTGATCAATTAGAATCTTGATGTTGACCTCGTGATCCGAACAATCGACGCCCGCCGAGTTGTCGATAGCGTCCATGTTGCATCGCCCCCCCTTGATGGCAAACTCGACGCGCCCCGCCTGCGTCATGCCCAAGTTCGCGCCTTCGCCGATAACCTTGGTGCGCAAGGTCGCTCCTGAGACGCGTGTCGAATCGTTGGCGTGGTCTCCGATGTCGGCGTTGTTCTCGCGCTCGGCTTTGACGAAAGTGCCGATGCCGCCGAACCACAGCAGGTCGGTGCGCGCTTGCAGAATCTTTTTGATCAAAGCGTCGGGAGGAAGGCTTGCGGTTTCGATGTCGAGGCGTGCGCGTACTTCGGAAGAAATCGGAACGCTCTTGGCGCTGCGCAGGAAGACACCTCCTCCCTTCGAGATCAGAGCGGCGTTGTAGTTGTCCCAGCCGGCGTTCGCGGGATCGTCGAAGAGTCGACGGCGTTCCTCGTAGCCCGAAGCGGGGTCGGGGTCGGGATCGAGAAAGATGTGCTTGTGGTTGAAGGCTGCGATCAGGGCGATCTGCTCGGCGTAGAGCATGCCGTTGCCGAAGACATCGCCGCCCATGTCTCCTACGGCGACGACGGCAAAGGGCTTGTTCTTGTCGATGCTCGCCTCGCGGAAATGGGCTGAGACGCACTCCCATGCGCCGCGCGAGGTGATGCCCATCTGCTTGTGGTCGTAGCCGAGCGATCCTCCTGACGCGAAGGCATCTTGCAGCCAGTATCCTTTCTCGATGGCGATGTCGTTGGCAATGTCGGAGAAGGTCGCCGTGCCCTTGTCGGCAGCGACGACGAGGTAGGAGTCGTCGCCGTCCCAACGCTGGGTGCGCGGCGGAGGAACCGCCTTTCCGTCCTGCAAGTTGTCGCTGATGTCCAGCATGGCGGCGATGAAGCGTTTGTAGCAGGAGACGCCTTGTTGCTGTCGAGTCTTCGGATCAGAGGCGGGAGCTTTGAGAACGAAGCCTCCTTTCGCGCCGACGGGAACGATGACGGCGTTCTTGACGCGCTGCGCCTTGACCAGTCCGAGTATTTCGGTGCGAAAGTCGTGGATTCTGTCCGACCACCGCAACCCGCCGCGCGCGACAGGACCGAAGCGCAGATGCACCGCCTCGAAGTCGGCAGCGGAAACAAATATCTCGCGCCACGGACGCGGGCTCGGCAGGAAATCCAACTTGTCCGAGAAGAGCTTGAACGAAAGAAGGGTTTCGCTGGAGGCGTCGTTGTCGTGAAAATAGTTGGTGCGCGCGATCGCATCGATCGTCTGGCGCAGAAGGCGTACGATACGATCGTCCTCGCGCGAGGCGACCTCGACGAGTTGCTCTTCGATGACGGCGTTGTTGCGGGCAACGGCATCAACGCGAGATTTTTCGGCGCAAGAGGGATCCAAGCGCGCCTTGAAGAGGGCGACAAGGCTTTCGGCAATGTTCGGCGAGCGTGCAAGAGCTCCCGCGATCAGTTGCTGCGAGAAGGGAACGGCGGCTTGGCGCAGGTAGCGCGTGAGTGCACGCAACAGCGCGACCTCGCGCCAATCGAGGCGGCAGAGCAGGAGCAGACGATTGAACGAATCGGCGGGCAGAAGTCCCTTGTGGATGCGTTGGAAGCAGTCGACGAATCGCTGCGGCAGGTCTTCGGGGGAGGCGGGCGTTGCGCGTGCCTCCAGTTGGACGCGGTAGAGCGTTGCGTGCTCGAGCTCGCTGTTGTCCTCGCTTGCCGGCGAGAGGTGCAATGAAAGATGATAGGGTGTCTCGGTGAGCGTCTTGAAGCCGAGCGATTCTAAGATAGGCACAAGGTCGGAGAGCGTCAGTCCGCCGCGCACGCACAGCGAGAGCGCGTGGTCGTGTCCGCTCTGTTGGCGGAACGAAAGAGCGATGCCGTCGTCGCGCTCAAAGCATTCTTCGCAAAGCTGAAGGTCTTGGGCGAGTTGCGCCTCGACGAAAGTCTTGCTGTCGCCTGTCTGCTCCTGCTCTTCTTCGGATTCTTCCTCTTCCTCCCAGTATGTTGCGGGAAAGGCTTTCGCGTAGCGCACGAGCAGCATAGGACAACGGTCGGGCGGAAAGCTCGCCTCCAGCGCGGCGGAGACGCGTTCTTCCGCCGAGCGCGCCGCTTTGCCAAGCGCCTCCTCGATCGCGCGCACGATCGAGGCACCTTGCTCCGAAGGAAGGCTGGCACGCGCGATGCGGAAGTGGACGCGCGCGAGCGCATCCTCGCCGATCATCGCTCCTTCGGTCAGAACGCGCGCGTTCAACTTGCGCGCAAGAATGCGCGCAAAGACGCGCTCCATGCCGACCCCGTAGTTTTGCTTCGCCATGCAAACGACCGCCGAGAGCTTTCCCTGCGTGCGCAACAGCAGCAGTTTGACATTGCCGCGTTGTTGGGCTTCGCGCATGTCTTCGATGTGGTGGCACAAGATGTCGAGGGGAGCTTGCCACAACAGCGAGCGCGGATAGAGCTGGAGCAGGTTGCGCACATGACGGGCTTTTTGCGAACGCGCAACGACGCCCAGCCGTGCGCCGACAGCGCGCAGTTGTCGACGCAACAACGGTACCGATTCGAGCGAAGCGTAAGCACCTTTCGAGGTGAGCAACCCTACCAGCACCACGATACCGTCGCCTGACGCCTCTTTGCTCAACAGCACATCGATCGGCACATCGCGGTGGACGAGCGCGTGGCGGTCGGCTTTCAGCATTACCACGCTTTCCATCGACGCGCGGAAGTCGTCGAACACCTGCTTGGAGACAAAAAGTTCGCACGGCGAGAATCCTGCATCGCGGCGTTGGTCGAGAATACCCAGCCCTTCTTTCGAGGCGCGTCCCTTGTCTTCGCGCGCGAGTCCGAGGAAGGTCATGTTTTCGTCCAGCACCCACTGCAGGAGATCGATGGCTTCCTGTCGTTCCAAAGTCGGATTGGCTCGTGAATCGGAGGCGAGGTCGCTCGCAAAACTCTGCTGCAACTCTTGGGCGTGGCGATCGATGCCTTCGCGCATGCGTTGCCAGTCGTCGACGGCGGCGCGGTTGCGCGCGCACACGCGCTCGACATTGGCTTGGATCTCTTGTTGTCTCGAAGAGCTGTCGTCGCCGTGGCATTGCACAAGCACGGCGGCGAGATCGTCGTGGCGTTGCTCGCGCGTCAGCGAGGACTCGACCGAGACATTGCCTTGAAAGAGGTCGCGCGAGGCGACGACGGTGACGAATCGCTGTACCGAGAGTCGTTCGCGTGCAAAGTGGTTTGCAAGCGAGCTGGCAAGGAACGGCATGTTTTCGTGCAGCAGGAGGAAGCTGAATCCTTTCGTCCCTTCGTAGCTTTTGTCGCTGTCGGCTTTGAGAAAGCGTACGGAGGCGCGGGCTTTGCTGAGGTTCGGGCGTGGTTTTTGGGCAAGCTCGAAGCCTATTTGGAACAATGTTGCCGCATCGCGCACGAAGGTTGCCACATCGATGCGCGACAGATCGGACGAAAGGAGTTCTGCCGTCAGCCGTTCTTGGAAGAGAGCGAAGCCTTTGTTGTTCGACAAAACTTTGGAGGCGGCGCAGCTTTGGAGGCGGCAAGATTTGAGAAAAGCGCGGTGCGCGTCGCTGAGCGGATCGGGAGAAGAGGACATGGTCATGGTGAGGTCAGGGTGAGGTCAGGGTGAGATAACTAATGGCGGGTTGCTGGTGAAAAAGTTTGTCGTTCATGCGCCCTGCTGCGTGTCGGAGGGGGGCGGGAAGAAAGTTTTTCTTTGACGAGCGCGATGAACGCATTCGCAAAGACCGAAGAAGAATTTCCTTGCGGCAGAGCTTTTAGCTCGATGGTCGAAACGACAACATCGGCAAGCTCTTCATAACGCGCACGGCGATACGCGATCGCTTTGGGAAAGACGAATCGCAAAAAGTCGTCAGGAACAATGTCTTCTTCAGCGACAGAATTCTGCCTTTGATAGTCCGACAACCACTCCTCAAAGCAGCCCCTATTGTAGACCATGGGCTTGGGACGCTCTACTTGCCTTTGCAACAAAATCTCTTCCTCTTTCTTGCTACACTCAAGGTAGACGATGCGAGCGTACTTTGTGAGTTCTCGGTAGAGAGGGTGGCTTCTGTTTCTCAACACCTCGCAAAAACTCCCGGTCGTGTCGTAGAGAATAGGGTGGGGCAAACGAGGGTGTTCTTCATAAGCACTGCGCAAAAGATAAGGCAATGCCCTCAAATCTTCCTCCTCCGCGTCGCTGTAAAGTTTCTGTCTCCTAAAAAATTCCCCGCTTGTCTTCTCCCCTTCGAACTTGCCGACATACTCCGCCAAAAAGTCGACAGGCTCCTTCTCATGCTCCTTCTTATAGGCTAGCTCTGTATCCAACAATTCTCCTTTGTCTTTAAGACGAAAGAAAATCTCGTTATCCGCAGAAATGTAAAGGAAATTTCCGCTCTCGCGCATTTTTTGCCGAGCCTCGTTCCAAGTCGTCTTCTCCCCGTATTTTTCCGCGTTCGTCGTCTTGCCGATACCCGACATGCCAATCAAGACGATCGCCGAAAAAGGAAACATCGCCCCTCGTCCCCTCCCCTCACATCTTCGGGTCGATCACGGCACGCCCGCGAATTTTGCCCGCCAAAATGTCGTCCGCCAACTGCGGCAACTCCGACAATCCGTGCATATGCGCGATCTCGTCAAAATCCTCCTCCCGAAACAACGCTGCAATTTTCTGCCACAACGCCGCTCGCTTCGAAGCAGGATACATCGCGCTATCCACCCCCAGCAGAGAAACTCCGCGCAACAAAAACGGCAACACCGTCCCCGAAAGATTGAAACCCGCCGTCAAGCCGATCGAAGCGACTGCGCCGTGCGCCTGCGTCTGCGCTAACACGCGTGCGAGCGGCGCGCCGCCAACCGAATCGACAACACCCGCCCAGCGCGTCTTCTCCAAGGGCTTGCGCGGAGAGAGGGGCTCTTGGAACTCGTCGCGCGAAATCACCTCGCTCGCCCCCAGCTTTTTGAGATACGCCTCGTGCTCGCCGCCCGTCGAGGCGACAACCTCATAACCCTCGCGCGCAAAAAACATCACTGCAAACGATCCTACTCCCCCCGACGCGCCTGTGACCAAGATTTTTCCCTTGTCCTTGTTGACACCGACCTCCTGCAAGCGCGCCATGGCAAGCATGGCGGTAAACGCCGCCGTGCCGCACGCCATCGCCGAGCGCGCCGAAAAGCCGCTCGGCAAGGCGACCGCAAACGATGCCTCCGTCAACCGTGCTTGCTCGGCAAATCCTCCCCAGTGCCACTCGCCAAGGCGAAAGCCCGTTGCAATCACTTTGTCGCCCGCCTTGAAGAGGTCGCTCGCGCTCTCCAAAACACGCCCCGCCAAATCGATCCCAGGCACAAGCGGATACTCGCGCACGAGGTTGCCCAAACCCCGTATCGCCATGCCGTCCTTGTAGTTGAAGCCGCTCGCCTCAACTTCGACCAACAACTCTCCCGCAGGCAAGTCTTTTGTCGACAAATCCTTGACGCTCGCCGAAACTTCCTTTCCGTCCGCAGAATCCAAAACTAACGCTTTCATGACGCAACGCTCCTTGCTTACTCCTTGCTTGCTCCTTCCACCCTTGCCTCCACAAAAGCCTAGCATTCCCTCTTCCGCCACGCGAGAGAAAAAAAATCAAAAACATCGTCAAGGGCTTGACAAGGGGAAGCAAAAACATAGAATCATCTTTGACAAGCGTAAGGCACTCACACCTTGAGCGTGTCGACGACATCGTTGTGATACCGAGCCTCGTCTTTTTTGCAAAGTGCAGGAAGAGGCGCTCGGTTGTTTGCGCTGTAACCAATCCTTTTTTATTCACTCTTCTTTGTCAATTTTCAAGATCCTCGTTACATGCCCACGATCAACCAACTGGTTAGGAAACCCCGTCGCGCCAAGACTGCGCGTAACAAAGTTCCCGCCCTCGAAAGCTGTCCGCAAAAACGCGGCGTGTGTACGCGCGTCTACACCACGACGCCGAAAAAGCCGAACTCGGCACTGCGCAAAGTCGCGCGCGTGCGCCTGACCAATGGCTACGAAGTAACAGGATACATTCCCGGCGAAGGACA
The DNA here is from genome assembly GCA_014238935.1 of Alphaproteobacteria bacterium. The sequence goes on along the minus strand of JABAAD010000005.1, from coordinate 9,267 downwards.
CAACTTGCAAGAACACTCGATCGTCATGCTGCGCGGCGGACGCGTCAAGGATCTGCCCGGCGTGCGCTACCACATTATTCGCGGAACGCTCGACACCCAAGGCGTGAAAGGTCGCAAGCAACGCCGTTCCAAATACGGCATGAAGAAGCCCAAGTAGCGACGAGAGAGATCGAACGATGGCACGACGCAGAAAACCCGACAAACGCGAGCTCACGGCGGATCCTCGCTATCGCAACGACATTGTCGGCAAGTTCATCAACCAGATGATGCTGGGCGGCAAGAAATCGAAGGCGGAACGCATCGTCTACCGCGCCTTCGAGGCGGCGGAGCAACGCAAAGGTCAGCCTCCCGTCGATATTTTCAACGAAGCGCTGGAGAATGTGCGACCTGAAGTCGAAGTACGCTCGCGGCGTGTCGGAGGGGCGACCTATCAAGTTCCCGTCGAAGTGAAGGCAGATCGCGCTCAAGCCCTGGCTCTCCGATGGATCATCGCAGCGGCGCGCAAACGCTCGGAACAAACGATGATCCAACGCCTGACAGGAGAGCTGCTGGATGCCGCAAGTTCCAGCGGCAACGCCGTCAAAAAACGCGAAGACACGCACAAGATGGCAGAAGCCAACCGCGCGTTCGCTCACTATCGCTGGTAGAGGCGCGAACGATGGCACGCACGACCGACATAGACCGCTACCGCAACATTGGCATTATGGCGCACATCGATGCGGGCAAGACGACGACGACAGAACGCATTCTCTACTACACCGGTCGCTCGTACAAGATCGGAGAGGTCCACGACGGCAACGCCGTGATGGATTGGATGGAACAAGAACAAGAACGCGGCATCACCATTACCTCGGCGGCGACAACGGCGTTTTGGAAAGACCATCGCATCAACATCATCGACACTCCCGGACATGTCGATTTCACCATCGAGGTGGAACGCTCGTTGCGCGTGCTGGACGGCGCGGTCGCCGTCTTCGACGCGGTCGCGGGTGTCGAGCCGCAATCCGAGACCGTCTGGCGACAAGCGGACAAGTATCAAGTGCCGCGCATGGCTTTCATCAACAAAATGGATCGCATGGGCGCAGACTTCGATCGATGTGTCGATATGATTCGTGAGCGACTGGGCGCAACCCCGTTGCTGCTGCAGCTGCCGTGGGGCAAGGAAGAAGATTTCCAAGGAATCTTCGACCTCGTCGAAGAGAAGGCGCTCGTCTGGAAAGAAGAATCGTTGGGCGCAGAAATGAGCACCCAAGATATTCCCGAAGCGATGCGCACGAAGGTGGCGCAAGCGCGCGAGGCGATGATCGAACTCGCCGTCTTGCACGACGACAAGGCGATGGAAACTTACTTGGACGGCACGACTCCCTCGCCGCAGGAGCTGATCGCGTGTATTCGCAAGGGAACTCTTTCGGGAAAGATCGTCCCCGTTCTTTGCGGCAGCGCGTTCAAGAACAAGGGCGTCCAACCCCTTTTGGACGCCGTCGTGCGCTATCTGCCCGCTCCGTCCGACCTGCCCCCCGTCGAGGGAGAGGAGCACAACGGCGAGAAGATTAAGCGCGAGCCCAAGGACGATGTTCCCCCCTCGTTGCTGGCGTTCAAAATTATGAACGATCCCTTCGTCGGCTCGCTCACCTTCGCGCGCGTCTACTCGGGCAAGATCGAATCGGGCATGCAGCTGTTGAATACGGTCAAGGACAAGAAAGAGCGAATCGGTCGAATGCTGTTGATGCATTCGAACTCGCGCGAAGACATCAAGGAGGCACGCGCCGGCGACATCGTCGCGCTGTGCGGGCTGAAGGACACGACGACAGGCGATACGCTGTGCGACAGCGCGCATCCGCTCGTCTTGGAGCGTATGGAGTTTCCCGATCCCGTCATCGAGGTTGCCGTCGAACCGAAGACGAAGGCAGACCAAGAACGCATGAGCACGGCGCTCGGTCGCTTGGCAAGCGAGGATCCGAGTTTCCGTGTCGCCTCCGACGAGGAGAGCGGACAGACGATCATCAAGGGTATGGGCGAGCTGCATTTGGAGATTATCGTCGATCGCATGAAGCGCGAGTTCAAGGTCGAAGCCGATGTCGGCGCACCGCAGGTCGCTTACCGCGAAACGATCACAAAGACTTACGAAATCGACTACACGCACAAGAAGCAGACGGGCGGTGCGGGACAATTCGCACGCATCGCGTTGCGCTTCGAGCCCGGCGAGAAGGGAACGGGCTTCACCTTCGTCGGCAAAATTGTCGGCGGTGCTGTGCCGAAAGAATACATTCCGGGGGTCGAAAAAGGCTTGAAGCAGGCGATGAACAACGGCGTTCTGGCGGGCTACCCCGTCATCGATGTGAAGGCGACCTTGTTCGACGGAGCGCATCACGAGGTAGATTCGTCGGTGCTTGCCTTCGAGATCGCGGCACGCGCCGCCTTCCGCGAAGCGATGCCGAAGGCGGGAGCAAAGCTGCTGGAGCCCATTATGAAGGTGGAGGTGGTCACCCCTGAGGACTATATGGGCGACATCATCGGCGACCTCAACGCTCGACGCGGACAGGTGGGCTCTATGGAACAGCGCGGCAACGCGCGCGTCATCAACGCGCAAGTGCCGCTGGCGAACATGTTTGGCTATGTCAACACGCTCAGAAGCATGAGCCAAGGGCGGGCACAATACAGCATGCTGTTCGATTCTTACGCGCATGTTCCTCCGAGCATCGCGCAAGAAATCTGTTCTCAATCTGCGTAACCTTCTTTCAACCCTAACCTTCTAGGAGACTGTTTCCATGGCAAAACAAAAATTCGAACGCACGAAACCGCATTGCAACATCGGTACGATCGGACATGTCGATCACGGCAAGACGACGCTGACTGCAGCGATCACGAAGATTCTCGCCGAGCAGGGCGGTGCAACCTTCACCAGCTACGATTCGATCGACAAAGCACCCGAAGAGAAGGAGCGCGGAATCACGATCAACACCTCGCATGTCGAATACGAGACGGAAAAGCGCCACTACGCGCATGTCGATTGTCCAGGTCATGCGGACTACATCAAGAACATGATCACGGGAGCTGCACAAATGGACGGTGCCGTTTTGGTGGTCAACGCCGCCGATGGTCCCATGCCTCAGACGCGCGAGCATATCCTGTTGGCGCGTCAAGTAGGCGTTCCCGCGATCGTCGTCTTCTTGAACAAGGTCGATCAAGTCGACGACAAGGAGCTGCTGGACTTGGTCGAAATAGAAATCCGCGAGCTGCTGACGAAGTACGAGTTTCCGGGCGACAAGATCCCCATCGTATCAGGATCGGCGCTCGCTGCGCTGGAGGGACGCGACGAGGCGATCGGCAAGACGAAGATATTAGAACTCGTCAAGGCGATCGACGAGCATGTGCCGCAGCCCGATCGTCCGAAAGATCAGGACTACCTGATGCCTATCGAAGATGTCTTCTCCATCTCAGGACGCGGCACGGTGGTCACAGGGCGTATCGAGCGCGGAGTCGTCAAGGTGAACGAAGAAGTCGAGATCGTCGGTGTCAAGGATACGCGAAAGTCCGTTTGCACAGGCGTCGAGATGTTTCGCAAGCTGCTCGATTCGGGCGAGGCGGGCGACAATGTCGGCGTGCTCTTGCGCGGTGTCAACCGCGACGATGTCGTGCGCGGACAGGTGCTGGCAAAGCCGGGGTCGATCACGCCGCACACGAAGTTCAACGGCGAAGCCTACATTCTGACAAAGGACGAGGGCGGCAGACACACGCCATTCGCCAACAACTACCGACCACAGTTCTACTTCCGCACCACCGATGTGACGGGACAAGTGACGCTCCCCCAAGGCACCGAGATGGTCATGCCGGGCGACAATGTCAAAATGGAGGTGGAACTAATCGTGCCGATCGCCATGGAGGAAGGCTTGCGATTCGCCATCCGCGAAGGCGGAAGAACGGTCGGAGCGGGAATCGTCACAAAGGTCGTCAAGTAGCACCCACTCGATCAACTGAAAACAGCGCGTAACAGAACGACAAAAGATTATGGCAAGTCAAAACATCCGTATTCGCCTGAAGGCGTACGATCACAAGATGCTCGACCAGTCGACCTTGGAGATCGTTTCTGCTGCACGCAAGACGGGCGCGCAGGTGCGAGGTCCCATTCCTCTGCCGACGCATATCGAACGCTTTACTGTGCTGCGCTCGCCGCACATCGACAAGAAGAGCCGCGAGCAGTTCGAAATGCGCACGCACAAACGTTTGATCGACATCGTCGATTCAACGCCGCAAACAGTCGAGGCACTATCGAAGCTCGATTTGGCGGCGGGGGTCAAAATCGAGGTGAAAATCTAATCCCATGTCCGAAAACGTCTCCGAACTAACCCCGTCGCCAAACTCGTCGCCAACCCCGTCTGCGCATAAGGTGGCATCGCGGCGTTGCGGTGTCTTGACGCAGAAGGTCGGTATGACGCGATGGTTCGCTGAGGACGGAAGGCATTGTCCCGTCTCGATGCTGCGTCTCGAGGGTGCACGCGTGCTGGACGCAGCCACAAGCCCTGCCCCGGACGGGTTGTTTCGTGTGCGCGTCGCCGCAGGCGAGCAAAAGCCACAACGTTTGAGCAAGCCCATGCGCGGCGTTTTTGCCAAAGCCGAATGTCCCACGATGCGCAAGATCGTCTCCTTTCCTGTGTCTAAAGACTGCCTGCCTCCGCCTAGCGCGGAGTTTTCTGTTTTGCACTTTGCAAAAGGACAATTCGTCGATGCAACGGCGCTCTCGATCGGCAAGGGCTTTGCGGGAGCGATGAAACGCTACGGATTCAAGGGCTTGCGCGCGACGCACGGCGTGTCCGTCTCGCACCGCTCGATGGGATCGACCGGCAACCGCGAGTATCCGGGCAAGGTGTTCAAGGGCAAAAAGATGCCAGGACGCATGGGCGGAAAACGCGTCACGATCGAGAACTTGCAAATCCTCGCGTTGGACGAAGAGAAAGATCTGATTTTTGTCAAGGGTGCCATCCCCGGCGCAAAAGGCGGATGGGTGACACTCAGAGACGCGGGTAAGAAAGCCTTGCCGAGCGAAGCGCCCAAACCCGCAGGAACTAAGGCAGGAATCAAAGAAAGTAGCAAAGACGCATCCCCGTCTGATGACAAGTCCGACAGCACATCCGTCGAAACATCTGGCGAAACTTCGCAAGGCGAGGGAGGGGACTCGTGAAGATTCCCGTACATTCTTTGGACGGCAAGAAGACGGGCGAGGTCGAGGTTGCCGATGCCGTGTTCGCTGCTCCTTTTCGCAAAGATTTGCTCGCGCGTGTCGTGAATTGGCAGCTGGCAAAGCGACGCGCGGGAACGCACAAGGTGAAGAGTCGCGGCGAGATCCGTGGCAGCACGCGCAAAATCATGCGTCAGAAAGGATCGGGCAGCGCGCGTAGAAGCACGCGCAAGGTTTCTCATTTTCGCGGCGGCGGAGTCGCCTTCGGACCGACACCGCGAAGCCACGCGCATTCGTTGCAGAAGAAGGTGCGCCAAGCGGCGCTCTGCTCGGCGCTCTCCGAGAAGCAACGGGAGGGGAAGCTGTTCGTGATCGAGCAAGAGACGCTGGAGGCACCGAAGACGGCGGTTTTGGCACAAAAACGCAAGAACTGGGGCGCGTTGCAGAATGCCATGATCGTTTTGGGCGAGATGCCCGATCGCAACTTTCAGCTGGCGGCGCGCAATCTGCCGCGGATTTTGCTCGTGCCACAGCAGGGGTTAAATATCTACGACATCGTCAAGTACGACGCGCTACTGCTTGGAAAAAGCACGCTCGAAGAGGTCGTGCGCCGCGGCACAGGGGGGAGAGAAATAGCATCATGAGCTGGAAGTTCTTCAAAAAAACGAACGTTTCCATGTCGCGCGCGCTCGCGCTGTTGCTTCAGCCCGTCATCAGCGAAAAGGCGACCTTCGGAGCAGAGCGCAACGAGGTGACCTTTCGCGTTGCTTTGGACGCGACAAAACCCGAGATTCGCTCGGCGATCGAAAAAATTTTCAAAGTGAAGGTCGACTCCGTTGCAACCTCGCGCTTGCAGGGCAAACAGAAACGTTTTCGCGGCAGGATCGGCAGGCGCAAGGAGACGAAAAAGGCTTTCGTGCGCTTGGCAAAGGGCGAAAGCATCGATATTGGTTCTGCGACGAAGTAGAGATTGTGTTTTTATGCCGTTGAAATCTGCCAAACCTACTTCTCCCGGTCGCCGCGCGTTGGTCTCTGTCGTGCGCGAGGGGCTGCATCGCGGCAAGCCGTTCAAGGCTCTGACGAAAGGCAAGAGCAAGACGGGCGGTCGCAACAATCGCGGACGCATCACGACGCGACACATCGGTGGTGGTCACAAGCAGAAGTATCGCGTGATCGACTTCAAACGCACTAAGATCGACGCTAAGGGAGAAGTGTTGCGTTTGGAATACGATCCGAACCGCAGCTGTTTCATCGCGCTGGTGAAATACGAGGACGGCGAACACGCCTATATCCTTGCTCCACAAAAGCTGGTTGCGGGCGACCATGTCGTCTCTGCTGCTTCGGTGGATGTGAAACCGGGCAACGCGGCGCCTTTGTTCTCGCTGCCCGTAGGCACGCTCGTCCACAACATCGAGCTACAGGAGGGCAGAGGAGGACAACTGGTACGCGCCGCAGGAGGATTTGCACAAATCGTCGGACGCGACAAGGGCTACGCTCAAGTGCGCTTGAAAAGCGGCGAAATCCGCATGGTCCCAGGCGGATGCAAGGCGAGCGTGGGAACACTCTCCAACCCCGACAACAAGAACAAAAAACTCGGCAAGGCGGGACGCACGCGGTGGCTCGGCAGAAGACCCACAGTGCGCGGCGTTGCGATGAACCCAATCGACCATCCGCACGGCGGCGGCGAGGGTAAAACTGCCGGTGGAAGGCATCCCGTATCGCCTTGGGGAAAGCCCACGAAGGGCAAGAAGACCCGCAAAAAATCTGCGTCGAACCGACTGATCGTGCGTCCGCGCGGAAGAAAACGCTGAGCGAAGAGGAGATTTAATAGCAATGTCACGTTCTGTATGGAAAGGTCCTTTTGTCGACGGCTACCTCCTTGCCAAGGCGGAGAAGGTGCGCGAGTCGGGACGCAAGGATCCTATCAAAACTTGGTCACGACGCTCGACGATTCTGCCGCAGTTCGTGGGCTTGAATTTCGCCGTGCATAACGGTCGCAAGTTCGTGCCCGTCTTCGTCACCGAGGACATGATCGGACACAAGTTCGGCGAGTTCGCTCCCACCCGTACCTTCTACGCCCATTCGGGCGACAAGAAGGCGAAACGCGCGTAAAGGAGGGCAGGATGGCAAACAAAGAGAACCCCATAGCAAAGCCCTCGAAGAAGACGAGCGTTGCAAGCAAGGCTCCGCGCGACAAGCCCAGCAAAGAGATAGAGTCGACATCGCGCGAGGTGCTGCGCTACGGTCGCGGCGAGAAAGAGAGTAGGGGCAAGGCGAATATGGTGCGCATCAGCGCTCGCAAGTTGAACGATGTAGCGCGCACGATTCGCCTGAAGCCCGTCGATCGCGCCTTGCAAGAGTTGCGCTTTTCGAAACAGCGCATAGCCCTCGTCGTCGGCAAGCTTTTACGCTCTGTCGTTGCGAACGCGGAGAACAACAAGCAGTTGGATATCGATCGCCTAGTTGTGAAGGAGGCTTGGGTGGGCAAGGCTCGTCGTATGCGTCGTTTTCGTCCGCGTGCGCGCGGAAGGGCTGCGCCGATCATCAAGGACTTCAGCGCGATCACGATCGTCGTCGAAGAGCGCGAGGCGGAGTAGTCGAGCGATGGGACAGAAGACGAACCCGATTGGCTTTCGCGTCGGCGTGAATCGCAGCTGGGATTCGCGCTGGTATGCGGGCAGCAAGGAGTACGGAAAGCTGCTGCACGAGGACTTGGCGCTGCGCAAGCATCTCTATGCCACCTTGAAGGGAGCTTCGATCTCGCGGATTTTGGTCGAGCGTGCTGCGAAGAACCCCTCGGTGACGATCTTCTCGGCGCGCCCAGGTGTCATCATCGGCAAGCGCGGCGCAGACATCGAGAAGTTGCGCGAGGACTTGAAAAAAACGACGGGCATGGACATCTCGCTGAACATTCAGGAGATTCGCAAACCCGAACTGGACGCGAAACTCGTCGCCGAGACGGTCGCCCAGCAGTTGGAACGCCGTATCGCCTTTCGACGGGCGATGAAACGCGCGGTGCAAAACAGCCTTCGTATGGGAGCTCTGGGCATTCGCATCAATTGTGCGGGAAGGCTGGGGGGAGCGGAGATTGCGCGTATGGAGTGGTATCGAGAGGGACGCGTTCCGTTGCATACATTGCGTGCCGACATCGACTACGGCACGGCGAGCGCGATGACCACCTACGGCGTTTGCGGCGTCAAGGTTTGGATATTCAAGGGCGAGATCATGAGTTACGATCCGACCGCACGCGCGAAGCTGCGCGGCAACGAGAACCTCGCGTAAGGGAGGGAGAGATACGCCGTGTTGATTCCCAAGAAACCGAAACATCGCAAGGTGCATAAGGGCAGAGTGCGCGGCGTTGCGAAGGGCGGCAGTCGTCTGAACTTCGGTTCGCACGGCTTGAAGGCGTTGTCGAGTGCACGCATCACCTCGCGTCAGATCGAGGCGGCGCGGCGAGCGATCGTGCGCCACATCCGCAGGCAGGGCAAGATATGGATTCGTATCTTTCCGGACATTCCCGTATCCAAAAAACCCATCGAGGTGCGCATGGGAAAGGGCAAGGGGTCTCCCGAATTTTGGGCTTGCCGCGTCCAGCCCGGTCGCATCCTGTTTGAAATGGAAGGCGTCGCCGACAATCTGGCAGACCAATCCCTGCGACTGGCGGCGGCAAAACTGCCGATCAACACGAAAGTCGTCTCAAGGCTTGCGCTCGAAGACAACAGGGGATGAAAAGAACGATGGCGCAAAAAACAACGACAAAAACGGTTGAGGGCTCGCAAGGCGGCAACAGGCTGTTCTTGGAGCTCAAGCGCAAGAGCGCCGACGAGTTGAAAGAGCAATTGGTCGCGCTACGACGCGAAGGGTTCAATCTGCGCTTTCGACAAGCGCAGGGACAGCTGGAGGCGTCGCACGCCGTGCGCGTCGCGCGAAGACAAATCGCGCGCATCAAAACGCTGCTCGCCCAGCGCGACAACGAAACGAAAGAAGCGAAAAAGGATTGACCCATGCCGAAGCGTATTTTACAGGGAGAGGTTGTTGCAAACGGCAACGACAAGACGGTGACGGTGCTCGTAGAGCGTCGGGTAAGAAAT
>JABAAD010000060.1 GCA_014238935.1 Alphaproteobacteria bacterium | reverse complement strand
GGAAGGGATAAATCTTCGTTATCCTTGCTCAATTTGGGCTAAATTTGGAAAGGACATGCTTAAAATCCATGAGGCAAGAGATGGGATGTTCAAGTCGTCTCGATCTGCCTACAAGCTCTTGATTTTGCTACTTTTGAAAGATGGGGGGCAAGCATGTCATTCCCATACAAAACTTAGTCCTCCTTTGTTTTCTGCGAGCGAAACAGCATGTAACGATAGGAGTCGTCCAAAGCACGCAAGCTCGCCACAATAATGTTCGCAGAAACGCCTACCGTCGTCCAACTCACGCCGCCGCTATCCATAAAATCAATGGAAACACGCGTCGTCGCCTCCGTGCCGCTCGATCCCTCGTCGGGCGGAATGATCCGAACATGATAATCTACCAAACGCAAATCCTTCAACTGCGGATACAACTCCGTCAATCCCTTGCGTAAAGCCTTGTCCAAAGCATTCACAGGTCCACACTCGCTCACCGCAGCTGTCAATCGCTCTACGCCATCGCCTCCCTTCTCCTTGTTCCCACGATTGTCCTTTGCACGCAACGAGACGATCGCCTCGGATTCGATCACCTCTTCGCCTAAAGCGTTCCAACGCCGCTCGTCCATGACACGAAAACGATCGATCGTATAAAAATCAACAGCGCTGCCGCGAACGCGCAACGCCAACAGACTCAAGCTCGCCTCCGAATCCTCGTAGCTGTAGCCCTCCGACTCGCGTTGCTTCACCTCCTCCAACACTCGATCCAACTGCCCGTCCGAAAACTCTCCCAATCCCAAGTCGCCCAACCGCATCCTCAAGTTCGCGCGACCCGCCTGATCCGAAACAACAATCTTGCGACGATTGCCAACACTCTCCGGCGCAATATGCTCGTAGGCACGCGTCTCGCGCGCAACCGCCGAGCCGTGCAACCCCCCCTTGTGCGCGAATGCCGACAGTCCCACATAAGGCGACTCCGCGCGCGGCACACGGTTCAGCCGATGATCCAACAAGCGCGACAAATCCACCAGCCGCGTCAGAGATCGCTCCTCGACGCTTGTGCGCAACCCCATCTTCAACATCAGATTGGGAATGACGGCGATCAGATCGGCGTTGCCGCAACGCTCGCCGATGCCGTTGAGCGTTCCCTGCACTTGATCCGCGCCCGCGCGTACCGCAGCCAAAGAGTTGGCGATCGCATTGCCCGTGTCGTTGTGCGCGTGGATTCCCAAACTTACTTTCTCGTCGCCGCCGAAACGCGCGGCAACCTCGCCCGTGATGCGCTCGACCTCGAAAGGCAACGTGCCGCCGTTCGTGTCGCACAGCACCAGCTTTGATGCCCCCCCTGCCGCCGCCGCATCCAAGCAGGCGAGCGCGTACGAAGAATCTTGCTTGTAGCCGTCGAAAAAATGCTCCGCATCGAAAAAGCAGCCCTCCGCGCCCTTGCGTTTCACCGCCTCGGCGCAGGAATCCTTGATCATGCGCAAGTTCTCGTCGCGCGCGATTCTCAACACCTCGTCTACTTGAAACGCCGAGCTCTTGCCGACGAGACAGGCGATCGGGCTTTTTGCTGAGAGAACTTGCGTGAGGCTGGGATCGTTGCCCGCGCTGCGCTCGGCGCGACAAGTCATGCCGAAGGCGACCAGCTTCGCGTGGTTGAACTTCGGAGGGCTTGCGAAAAATTTGCTGTCCGAAGGATTCGCCCCAGGCCAGCCGCCCTCGATGTAGTCGATACCGAACCGATCGAGCGCGTTCGCCAAAACGCGCTTGTCGGCAAACGAAAAGTCCACGCCTGAGCTTTGCGCACCGTCGCGCAAGGTCGTGTCGAACAGCTCGATGTGGCGGGCGCTCATCCTGCTTCTCGCCGCATGACTTGTTCTGCTTTTTGTACGACGCGCCAGCACGATCCATCGCGCCCGTCTTCGATCTCGATGCCTTGCTTTGCGAGCTCGAGGCGAATCGCATCGGCAGCGGCGAAGTCGCGCCTTTCGCGCGCCGCCACACGCGCTGCGATGCGCTCTTCGATCCGCGCGCGTTCTTTTGCAGAGACGGGCGCGGAGGAATGGTCGCTCCCGCCCGTCCGTGCTGCTTGGAGCCGTCGCTCGTCTTGCAACAACCCTAACAATCCGCCCGCTGCCTTGAGCGCGTTCGCAGCGCATACGCGTTTCGCGCCCTCGCTGGCAGAGACATATCCCGCCTGATGGAACAATCGCTCCAAGGCGAGCGGTGTGTTCAAGTCGTGGCAAAGCGCATCCTCGACTTCTTCGGCTGCTCGGTCGGACGATGCAGACGCACCCGTCTCCCTCCCGTCAGCGAAGCTTGCTTGCGCGTACAGGCGGTCGAGGTTTTTTTCCGATTCGCACAAGCGTTGCATCGAGAAATCCAGCGGATGGCGGTAGTGCGCGCGCAGTAGAGTCAGGCGAATCGCCTCGCCGCTGACGCGTTTCAACAAGTCGCACACTTGGTGGAAGTTTCCCAACGACTTCGACATTTTTTTGCCCTCGCACAACACATAGCCGTTATGCATCCAGTGTTTGACGAAGGGCTCGTCGGGGTGCGCTGCGTGAGACTGGGCGATCTCGTTCTCGTGGTGGGGAAAGATCAAGTCTTGTCCGCCGCCGTGGATGTCGATCTTGCCGCCTAAATAAATGCGGCTCATCGCCGAGCATTCGATGTGCCATCCCGGTCTGCCGAATCCCCATGGCGAGTCCCATCCTTCTTCTTGCTCTGTCGCAGGCTTCCACAGGACGAAATCTCCCTCCTCGCGCCGACAGGGCAGGGGGGCTACGCGCGCTCCGTCAAGGTTGTCCTCAAGGCAGCCCGCCGCGCCGCGCCGCGAAAGGTTGCCGTAGCCTTGAAAACTTCTCACCGAAAACAGAACATGCCCGTCCGCGCTCGTATAAGCGTTGCCCTGCGCGAGCAGGCGTTCGATCATCGCCACCATAGCATCGACATGCTCGGTCGCGCGCGGCTCCTCGTCGGGCGTAGCGCAGCCCAAGGCGCGTGCGTCGGCGTGAAACGAGGTTGTCGTCTGCGCGGTCAGCACCGAGGGGGTGACACCCTCCTTGTGCGCGCGTGCAAGAATCTTGTCGTCGACATCGGTGATGTTGCGCACATAGAGCAGCTTCTTGTAGCGTCGGCGCAAGAGAGCGGCGAGAAGGTCGAAGACGACGAGCGAGCGCGCGTTGCCCAAGTGGATGCAATCATAGACGGTCGGACCGCACACATAGAGGCGTATGCAAGCCTCGTCGTAAGGACGAAACTCCTCGACTTCTCCGGAAGCGGTGTTGAAAAGCAAAAGCGACATGGCTACAGGCAGGCATTGCGTACAGGCAGGGCTCAGAAGACGCGCGCCAGCTCTTGGGTTTCTTCGAGCTGTCCGCGTCGTTTGTCCAAATAACGTTGATGATACTCCTCGGCGCGCCAAAAGCGTGTCGCCGATGCGATTTCGGTGGCGATCGGCAGGCGAAAACGCCGTCCCGCCTCGGTGCGCGAGCGTTCGGCTTTGCGGCGTTGTGTCTCGTCGAGGACAAAGATCGCCGAGCGATATTGTCGACCGACATCGGGACCTTGGCGGTCTTGTTGCGTGGGATCGTGGATCGTCCAAAAAACCTCCAGCAGCGATTCGAAGTCGAGCGTCGTGCGATCAAAGGCAAGCGCGCACGCCTCGGCGTGTCCCGTATCTCCGCGGCAGATCTCGCGGTAGGTGGGCGCGTTCGTCTCGCCGCCCGTGTAGCCAACCTCGCTTGCCTCCACGCCAGCCACGCGCCGCAAGCGTGCCTCGATGCCCCAAAAGCAGCCCGCCGCCACGATCGCGCGCTCCAATCCTGATGCCGAAGACACCGCTCCGTCAGAGAGCGTACGCGGCGCAACGCCTGCTCCGTTTCCTGCGTTAAAAAATGTCATCCTTCTCTCTCGTCTTTGCGCTCGGTTTGAAGTAGTCTATCTCACTTATACCCCCTCTGGCATCCACTCTAGCACCCACTCTAGCGAAAAACGCGCGACAAGGCAAAAAGAGCCCACAAGCAAGACACACGAGGCAAGTATGCAAAGTTTCGAAGAAACCTTCACAGGCGCCCTAGGCGAGACGCTGCACGGCAGGCTGGAACAACCTACAGGCGCGGTTGTCGCCTACGCACTATTCGCCCATTGTTTCACCTGCGGCAAGGACTCGATTGCCGCCACACGCATCACGCGCGCGCTTGCCGAGCTAGGCATCGCCACTTTGCGCTTCGATTTCACGGGGCTGGGCAACTCGGACGGTGATTTCGCCAACACCAACTTTACCACGAATGTCGCCGACTTGAACGCGGCGGTCTTGCATCTGAGCGAGAAATACCGTCCGCCCAGCCTGTTGTTGGGACATTCGTTGGGGGGGGCTGCCGTCTTGGCGCTCGCCGCCAGCTCTCAGCTGGAATGCGCCGTCGCTACCTTGGGCGCTCCCTTCGATCCCGCCCATGTCGTACATCTGCTCGCGGGCGCAAGGGAGAAAATCGAAAAGGACGGCGTTGCCGAAGTGCTGCTGGGAGGACGACCTCTTCGTATCGGCAAAAGCTTCTTGGACGATTTGGACAAAGGAGACAAAACTTTGCAAAAATTCAAAAAGCCCTTGCTCGTGATGCACGCGCCGCGCGACAAGA
>JABAAD010000059.1 GCA_014238935.1 Alphaproteobacteria bacterium | reverse complement strand
TCGTCCCGACGAGGCTTTGCAACGCCTGCTCGACACTCTCTCCCCCCGCAAGCGAGGTTGCCAGCAATGCCTCGACATTTTGCGCCTGCGTCTCCAGCGCACGCTCCGCGGCTTTGCGCAGAAAGGTTTGAAACAAGGGATTGCGTGCGACAAAATCGGTTTCGGCGTTCAGCTCCAAGACGGAGGCAGCCCTTGCCTTTCCTCGCTCAACGGCGACAGCCACCAGTCCCTGATCGGTCGTACGCGAGGCTTTGGCTTGCGCTCCCGCGAGCCCCTTCTTGCGCAACCACGCCTTTGCCTCTGCGACATCGCCGTCGCTTTCTTGCAACGCGCGTTTGCAATCCATCATTCCTGCGCTCGTCTCTTGGCGCAGGTTTCTCACAAGAGATGCCGTGACCTCAGTCATCGTTCGCTTTCTCCTCCGTTTTCTCCTCCGTTTTATTTTTGCGCGTGTCTTTCGTTTCCGTCTTGGCATCGCCCTTCGTTTCCGTCGTTGCTTCTTTTGCTTCTATCCCCTCTGCCGTCTTAGTTTTTTTGACGGGTTTTGCTTCGACAGCGTCCTTTACTTCTGGCTTGCTTTGTTCGGACTTTGTCTTTTTCGCCTTCTTTTTCACGACGGTGATTTTCTTCTCTTCAGGCTGTGAGGCATCGGCTCGTGTTTTTTCTTTTCGGTCGCCTTTGAACTTTGCCCTTTGCGCGTCTTGGGAGGGTTTCGCCTTGCCGCCGTCTTTGGCGTTTTGTCGCGTCTTCTTTTTTGCGTCTGCCTCCTTGTCGGTAGCGAGGACGGCTTCTTGTTCGGGTTTTTGGTCACCCCTAGCGAGGACGACTTCGTGTCCGCTGAGGGCTGCCTGCGAGATCAACGAGAGATAGAAGGCAAGCGATCGCGCGGCGTCGTCGTTGCCCGGAATGGGATAGGCGATCCCGTCGGGATTCGAGTTGCTGTCTAAGATGGCGGCGATCGGAATGGAGAGGTTATGCGCCTCCTTGACGGCGGTCGCCTCCTTGTTCGTGTCGATGACGAACATCAGATCGGGCAGCGTGTTCATGTCGCGGATGCCGCCGAGCGCGCGCTCGATCTTGTCTCTGCGTCGCGTCAGGCTGAGTTTCTCTTTTTTCGTCAGCCCTTCCAGCGCGTCGTCCTTTTCCAGCTGCTCGTCGAGAGTTTTGAGCGAATCGAGCGACTTCGAGACGGTCTGCCAGTTCGTCAATGTGCCGCCCAGCCAACGGCGGTTGATGTAGTACTGCCCGCAGGTTTGCGCCGTCTCGGCGACGATGTTTTGCGCTTGGCTCTTCGTGCCGACGATCAGAACCTTGCCGCCTTGGGCAACGACCGAGCTGATCGCACGCAGTGCCTCTCGCAACAGCCTCGCACTCTGTTCCAAATCGATGATGTGGACACCGTTGCGTTGTCCGAAGATCCACGGCAGCATCTTCGGATTGCAACGCCTCGTCGTATGACCGAAGTGCATGCCCGCCTCGACCATTTGGCGCATCGTGAAAGGTGCGTCGTCCATATTCTCTCTTTCGCTTAGCTAGCCGCCGCAGGAGAAGTTTGCACGCACCCAGCACCTCGCGGCGTGCGTGCGCGCAAACATCGGGTGCGCGATTCCTGTGCGTGCCGTTGTCTCGTCAAGGTTGTTCCAACCCCAGCTTCGACTCTAGCCCATGTCCGCGAAGAAAACAAGCGAGCATGTTGTCAGTCTCGGTAAGAGGGACGCGCGCCTCTGGGAGGACCGCGTCGGTCGCCGCCTGAGCCGCGTCGGTCGCCGCCTGAGCCGCGTCGGTCGTCCCCCGAGCCGCGTCGATCGCCCCCCGAGCCGCGTCGGTCGCCGCCTGAGCCGCGTCGATCGCCGTAGCCGCCGCGCCGTTCGCCTTCGTCGGCGGCGTAGGGTGAGTGATGAACCTCTTCGCCATAACGTTGCTGTTGCTGTTCGCGCGGCGCTCCCCCGCCGCCACCGCCGCCTTCGTCGCCGCCGTCTTCCTGCGTTGCGCGAATCGACAATCCGACCCTTCCCTGCTCGTCGATGCGAAGACACTTCACTGTGACCTCGTCGCCGACGGAGAGGAC
Source organism: Alphaproteobacteria bacterium (assembly GCA_014238935.1). Next base: position 2,775 of record JABAAD010000059.1, on the reverse strand, counting down.
ATCGGAAACCCTTCCGATACGGTGATTGGCAATCTCGGAGATATGCACCAATCCGTCCTTTCCGCCCAAGAAGTTGACGAAGGCACCGAAGTCCATGATGCGCACCACCTTGCCTTTGTAAATCTTGCCGATTTGGGCAGAGGCGGTCAGGGCTTCGACTTTTTCTACGGCAGCCTCGATCGCGCGTTCTTCGACCGCTGCGATGCGCACGGTGCCGTCGTCGTCGATATCGATGCGCGCCCCCGTCGATTCGCACAGCTCACGAATAACCTTGCCGCCCGCGCCGATGACATCTCGAATCTTGTCCTTCGGAACCTTGATCGTGCGCATGCGCGGCGCGTGTTCCGAAAGGCTGTCGCGGGGTTGATCGATGCAGCGCGACATCGTCGAGAGGATATGCTTGCGACCGCGTTCTGCTTGCGCAAGCGCTTGTCGCATGATCTCCAGCGTGATCTGTTCGATCTTGATGTCCATTTGCAAGGCGGTGATTCCTTTCTCGCTGCCTGCGACCTTGAAGTCCATGTCGCCGAGATGATCTTCGTCGCCCAAAATGTCAGAGAGAATGGCAAAATCCTCTCCCTCTTTGATCAGTCCCATTGCAATGCCGGCGCAGGCTGCGCGCAGTGGCACGCCCGCGTCCATCAGCGCCAGCGAGCTTGCGCACACGGTCGCCATCGACGAAGAGCCGTTCGATTCGGTGATCTCGGAGACCACGCGCACCGTGTAGGCGAAATCGTCTTTCGTAGGCATCAGAGGACGAAGCGCGCGCCACGCAAGCTTGCCGTGTCCAATTTCTCTACGTCCTGGAGGACGCATCATGCTCGCCTCGCCAACGGAATAAGGCGGAAAGTTGTAGTGCAACATGAAGTGTTCGCGGTACTCGCCCGCCAACGCATCGACGATCTGCGAATCCTGAGGCGTTCCCAAAGTGGCAACGGCCAGCGCCTGCGTCTCGCCGCGTGTAAACAACGCCGAGCCGTGCGTGCGCGCCAAGTAACCCGCACGACAGTCGAGTGCACGAATGTCCTCCAGCCCGCGCGCGTCGATACGCACCTTTTCGGTCAGGATTTTTTTGCGCACCAAATCTTTTTCGAGTCCCTTCAGCACCTCTTTCACGCCGTTGTCGTCTTCGAACTCTGCGTAAGCTTGCGTAACCTCGGTGCGCAGCTCTTCGAGCGCTTGTACGCGTTCTGCTTTCTTGGTCTTCTCGTAGCAGGCTTGAATTCGCGTTCCGAAAGCCTGCGTCATCTTCTCTTCCAGTCCCGCGAGCGCGTCGTTGGCGGGTGGCAGGACAAAGGCGGGTTTTCTCGCCTTGTCGCCCAGCTCTTGAATGGCTGCCAGCACGGGTGCAAACGAGCTCTGTCCGAAGGTCAGCGCTTCCAGCATCTGTTCTTCGTTCAACTCCTTCGCCTCGGATTCGACCATCATGATGCCGTTCGCCGTGCCTGCTAGCACGAGGTCGAGTTCGCTTTCGCCCAGCTCGCTCAGCGTCGGGTTCAGCACGGGTTTGCCGCCCAGCCAGCCGATGCGTGCAGCGGCGATCGGCGTCAGCAGAGGCGCACCGGAGAGGTGCAAGGCGGCGCTTGCTCCGATCAAGGAGGGAATGTCCGCGTCGTTTTGCAGATCGTGTTCTAAGACGGTGCAGACGATTTGTGTCTCGCAGCGGTAGCCCTTGGAAAACAGAGGGCGCAGAGGACGATCGATCAGGCGCGAGGTTAGCGTTTCCTTTTCGCCAGGGCGACCTTCTCTACGGAAGAAGCCGCCGGGAATTTTGCCCGCGGCAAAGGTCTTCTCCTGATAGTTCACCGTCAAGGGCAGAAAGTTGACATTTTCGCGCGGTGTGCGTGCATACACCGCCGTGCACAGAACGCGTGTTGCGCCGTAGCTGACAAGCACGGCACCGTCGGCTTGTCGTGCCAACAGTCCTGTATCGAGGCGCAGCTCACGCTCGCCCCATGAGATTTCTACGGAATGTTCTTCAAACATGATATACAATTAGTCTCCTGATTGTTGAGGGATATGCTCGCCCAGACGTTCCATCGAACGCTCGGCTTGCGAGTGTTCCAAGAAAAGGCGACGCGGATAAGGCAACGCGCAACAAGACACGAAGTTCGTGTCTTGCGTGGGTTGCGATGATCGTAAGGTTTTGCCCGTGCGGATTACCGTCGCAGACCCAAGTCTGCGACGATCTTCTGATAGCGTTCTTCACTAGCCTTCTTGACAAAATCGAGCAGTCTGCGCCTCTGCCCCACCATTAACAACAATCCACGGCGCGAGTGGTAGTCTTTTTTGTGAACCTTCATATGCTCGGTCAACTGCACAATGCGACCGCTCAACAACGCAACCTGAACCTCAGGCGAACCCGTGTCAGAGTTGGAACGACCGTACTTCTGAATAAGGGAAGTCTTGTGGTCCTTGGGGAGCGGCATCTAAAAAGCAAAAGAGGAAAAGATCATCAGACCTTTCAACAAGTTCGCAACGACTCTACAACTTGTTTTGTTGCAGCGCAACATTATTTCTCAAAGAAAAACTTTCCTCGAGCCCGCCGCGTGCAACGGGTTGCCCTTGTCGCGACGCCGCAAAAAGACGCAACGCTTTCAAGCGTCCTTGCAAAATATTGCCGACCCCCAGAAGACGGGAGGAGGGGGGAGAAGAAAAAACCGCCAAGGGCATGGGCATGGGCATGGGCATGGACTCGCCCTTCGCAACATTGGCAGAAAGATTGGCAAGGCGTTCTCGCTGTTCGGTTTGCGCAAAAAGAACGCCTAGTCCGCG
>JABAAD010000058.1 GCA_014238935.1 Alphaproteobacteria bacterium | reverse complement strand
CACCTTTTGCATGATTCCCTTGGCGCGCGGCAGCGCACGCTCGCTGGAGATCGAGGCTGTTTGCAAAAACGTCGAGCAAGCGGTTCGACGCGGCGTGAAAGAAGTGGTGTTGAGCGGCATCGACCTCGCCTCGTGGGGCGAGGACTTGCCGCAACAACCGCGTTTGGGAACATTGGTCGAAGCGGTGTTGCGCACGAACCCGCGTCTCGAACGCCTGCGCCTGTCTTCGATCGACGGAGCGGCGCTCGACCCCCTGTTACAGACGCTTTTTGGCGAAGAAGAACGTCTCATGCCCTATTTGCACCTCTCGTTGCAATCGGGAGACAACATGATTCTGAAACGCATGCGACGGCGGCATTCGCGCGAACAAGCAGTCGAACTCTGTCGCAGCTTGCGCGCGCGACGCCCCGACCTTGCGCTGGGAGCAGACTTGATCGCGGGCTTTCCTACCGAGAGCGAAGCTATGTTCGAAAACACGCTCGCCCTCATCGCTGATGCAGGATTGCACCTGCTGCACATCTTTCCTTTCTCCCCGCGCCGAGGCACGCCGGCAGCGCGCATGCCGCAGGTGGAACGCAGCGTCGTGCGCGAGCGTGCGAACAGGCTTCGCACGAAAGCCGAAGAAGCGCACAAAGCCTTCTTGCAAAAACTCTACGGCAGGAGCGACAGCTTTTTGATCGAAAGCGACCACCTCTGCGACGGACAAATCGACGGCAAGGGGGAAGAAGGAATCGTCGGACGCTCGCGCCACAACATGCGCACGCGCATTTTGCGTTGCGAACATTCGATGCGTCTTCCAAGCAGAGCGAATCTCAAGGGGTCTCTTGTGAGAGCGCGCTTTCTGAGCGCTGCCGAGCAGCGTTGCGCGCGCTCGCTTACGGCACGGGTGGCTTGAGGAGATGCCATGCTCGCCTTGAGCAAGAGCGCGCAGCGTCTGCAAACCGCCTTTGTGCGCCGTGTTGCGGGCACGCGTCTTTCGCCCGCTGTGCGCGAGAATATCGAAGAGGCGTTGCTCGAAGCCGATCTGGGCTACGAGAGCGCTCAGGAGCTCGCTGCCGCCCTGTCTGCAAAGCGTTTCCACGACCCCGATAGTCTGGAGGAAGTACAGACGGCATTGAGAGAGCTCGTCGCAAAAAAGCTGCGCGCCTGCGAGGTGGAGGAAAGTTCTCTTTTCGACAAGAAGGAATTGCTCGTCGTCGTCCTGCTGGGGCTGAACGGGTGCGGAAAAACATCGACGGCGGGAAAGCTTGCCGCGCGCTATCGGGCGAAGGGCAAAAAAGTGTTGCTTGCGGCAGGCGACACCTACCGCGCCGCGGCGACCGAGCAGCTGCGGAAGTGGGCTACACGCTCAAGCACCGAGGTCGTCACAGCCGAACGCCACTCGGATCCTGCCGCGCTCGCCTTCCACGCGCTTGCCCAAGCACGCGAGAAAGCGCGCGAGAAAGCATGCGACATTCTCATTATCGATACGGCGGGCAGGCAGTGTTCGGATGCAAACCTGATGCAGCAGCTTGCAAAAATCGAGCGTGCCCTCCTCAAGCAAGCGCAAACAACTAATAACTTGCCTGCGAAGGACAAGCCGCCACGCATAGAATTTTGGCTTGTTTTGGACTCGACTTTGGGGCAAACTCTGCGCTTGCAGGTGAAGCAATTTGCTGCTGTCGTGCTTGTCCGCAGGCTGATGCTGACAAAACTCGATAGTAGCGCGTGCGCGGGTGCACTCGTCGCTTTGGCGCGAGAAAAAAACCCCGTTCCCGTACAGTACCTCGCTGCCGGCGAGGACCTTCGAGACCTCGAACCTTTCCGTGCACGAGACTTCGCCGAAGGATTGGTCAACCTCCTCCCCGCTCCCGCATGACGCAAGCATTTCATCTTTCGCAGCGCGCACGAGAGCCCGAGCCCGCCGTGCTCGTCGTATGGGGGCTATGCGCGCTTATCCTCGTCTGCTACGGCATGACTTCTTACGGCGATCCTTTGCTACGGCAGATCTTCTTCCACCATTTCGCCTTCGTTCCCTTGGAGCTCTACCATTGGCAAGGGTTTCCTGCGCTCTTCTTGCATGTGCTGTTGCATGCAAACCCGACGCATCTGTTCGTCAACTTGGGCTTTCTGCTTGCCTTCGGCATTCCTGTCGTCAAACGCTTGGGGGGGATACTCTTTCTCGTCGTCTTCTTCTCAGCTGCTGCGGGCGGAGCGCTGGCAGAATTTCTCATCGACACGCAAAGCGAAGCTCAGCGCATCGGCGCATCGGGAGGCGTTTCGGGGCTTATGGGGGCAATCTGTGCCTATCCCATCGTCAAGGGCAAAGCACGCCTGCCAGGACCTTTTGCAACCCGAAAGAATGCGTTGCGATTCGTCGCTTTGTGGTTGATCTTCAACGCTCTTGTCGGACTAGTTGCTCCTTTCGCGTTGGGCGAAAAAATCGCATGGATCGGACATGTCGGCGGCTTCTTCGCAGGGCTCGCACTCTCCGCTCTTCTCTCCCTCAAACACGAGCGGTGAGACATGCAGCAACAAGGAGCGCAAATCTTTCGAAAGAGCTTCGCAAAAGGTCAGGGTCTCCCCAAAAAAAATCAAACGAATTTCCAAAAGGATTTTATGACGCTCGCCATCGAGAGCGCGCGCGAAGCAGCCGAACTGGGCGAAGTGCCTGTCGCTGCCTTAGTTGCGGATGCCGACGGACGACTGCTCGCGCTCAGCCAAAACCGAATCGAACGCGACCAAGACCCGACGGCGCACGCGGAGTTGCTCGCCATCCGCGAGAGCTTATGCGAGAGACAACGAACGCAAAATAACAGCGAAGGCAGGGCGCGGTGGCTTGAGGGTTGCAGCCTTTATGTGACGCTGGAGCCCTGTGCGATGTGCGCGGCGGCGTTTTTGCATGCGCGCTTGCGAACGCTTGTTTTCGCAGCCTTTGATCCCAAGGGCGGGGCTGTCGAGCATGGGGCGTGCTTGCTGGCGGAGGCGCGAGCGCGTGGCAGGGTCGAGGTTTATGGTGGGATCCGTGAGACAGAGGCGCAGAAGATTTTGAGGGACTTCTTTCAATCTCTTAGATAGAGACAATACGCACAACTCTTGACTCGAAGCAGAAGAAAGCGTTACAATCGCCAACTATGTCGAAAGCCTGCTCCCTGACCGGCAAACGTGTGATGCGCGGCAACAATGTCTCGCATGCGCATAACAAAACGCGCCGCAGTTTTGAGCCCAACTTGCAATCGACGCGCTTGTACAGCAACGCATTGCGGCGACACATCCGCCTGCGCATCGCTGCATCCACGCTACGCACGATCGACAAGAAGGGGGGGCTGGACGAGTTCCTGCTCGGCTACCGCAACGCCAAACTCGCCGAGAAAGCCAAAAAGCTCAAGCGCGCCGTCCTCAAAAGCCTCGCCAAGAACAAACCGAACGACGGCGGCGACACCCCTCTCGTCTCCGCAGAACAACTCTAGCTCATTTCTAGCTCATGCCTTCCGACAAAAAACCCGTCGAGCATCTGCAAGCCAAACCCTACAACCCGCACGAAAGACGCAACGAAGGGCGGCGGAACCCGCAGCAGGGCGCACAAAAAAGCGCAGCATTCTTCTTTTCGCAAAAGCAGCGTACGGGCGGCAGAAAAAAATCCCTCAAAAACCCTCTCAAAAAATCTCTTTTGGGCTACTTGTTGCTGTTCTTTGTTACAGCCCTGTTGGCAACAGCCTTCCTTTTCGGTTTCGTCGTGCTGTTGGTGCTGTTCGCCGTGCTGTTGCCCGTTTGGCTCGTCGTGCGTTTCGCGCGTGGCAAAGGAGCATCGTAATTCTCTGGTTTGACTCTTTTGCCTTGCATCCTTTGTGCCTCCCGTGATGATTTCTGCTTGCCCGCGTGAGCAAGCGCGTCTGACATTTTTAGAACAACACGGACACAGGGACTCGACACTCGTCGCGCTCCAAGCCGACGCCTCCAGCCGTTGCTACACGCGCTTGCTACGAAAGGACGACGGCGCAGCGTCAACATTGCTGATGGACGCGCCGCCCGACAAAGAAAAACCCCGCCACTACCAAGCCGTCGGAGCATTTCTACAAAGTCTGGGCTTGCGCGCGCCGCGCATTCTCCACGCCGACTTGGAGCAAGGCTTCTTGGAGATCGAAGATTTCGGCGACCAGAGCTTCGCTCACCTGCTGGAGCAAGGCGCAGACCCGCGACCGCTCTACGAGGACGCCGTCGCCGTCCTGCTCCACCTGCTCGACACACGCGAACAAGCACAAAGAAAAACACAACGACAAACACTTGGACAAACACATGGACAAACGCTACCCGCCTTTTCGCTAGAGGAGTGGTGCGAGGAGAGTGCCGTCTTCGCCGACTTCTACGCTCCCGCGCTAAACTCGACACAGGGCATGACCATGGGCGGAACACAAACAAAAGAAACTCGCGCAAGCTGGAAAGCCTGCTGGCGCGAAATACTGACAAGCCTCCCCCCCCTGCCCGAAGTGCTGGTGTTGCGCGATTGCCATGTCGACAACCTGATGCGCCTAACACCGCAAGACAACAAGCACGACGCACCATCCAATCTGCCACCATCCAATCTACAACGTTGTGGTTTATTAGACTTCCAAGATGCCGTTCTAGGCTCGCCCGCCTACGACCTCGTCTCGCTGCTCGAAGACGCGCGGCGCGACCTCGATTCCGCCCTACGACAACACCTGCTCCGCCTGTATTTGAAAGGCGCGCAAAGCATCCTGCCCCCAAACACTTTTTCGGAAAAAGATTTCCTAAAACACTATCGCGCATGGGGTGCACAACGCCACGCGCGCGTGCTTGGTACCTTCGCGCGCCTTGCGCTACGCGATGGAAAAACGAACCTTTCGTGCCACATCCCGCGCGTCTATGCCTTGCTGGAGCGTAGTCTTGCGTTGGACGCGCAAAGCGCCTCGCCTGTTCTTCAA
>JABAAD010000057.1 GCA_014238935.1 Alphaproteobacteria bacterium | reverse complement strand
AGCCGTCGTCGGAGACCACAAGGTCTATCTGCATACGGGCGAATACGAGGACGGGTCGCTGGGCGAAATCTTCATCGACATGCACAAGGAAGGGGCAGCCTTTCGCTCCATGATGAACAACTTCGCCATCGCCGTTTCCATCGGCTTGCAATACGGCGTGCCGTTGCGCGAGTTCGTCGACGCCTTCACCTTCACACGCTTCGCGCCGAGCGGCATCGTGCGCGAAAACGCTTCGATTCGCTACGCCACTTCTATCCTTGATTACATCTTCCGCGAACTCGCCATCAGCTACTTGGGACGCGACGACTTGGAACATACCGCTTCACAATCGTTCGAAGCCGACTTCACAGGACTGGGCAAGGGCAAGGACGAGGGACGTTTAAGCAAGGAGACGCAGGCAGCCATCGACCATCTGACCAAACACATCAACAAATTCACCAGCAGCGGCTATGTACGCCGCGAACTCGCAGTGCGACGCAATGGCAATGGAAACGCTAACGGCAATGGCAATGGAAACGCTAACGGCGAGAGCGGCGCGCATCGAGAGGATGTCGTGGCGGAGGCACAGGGCGCGCTGCCATATGTAAAAACGATGGACGAAGGAATCGGCGATTCCTGCGACTACTGCGGACATATCACCCTTGTCCGCAGCGGCTCTTGCTACGCCTGTACGACCTGCGGTCAGACGACGGGCTGCAGCTAAGCTAGAAACTCGAATTAAAGGGGGGAGGAAAACCTTGCGCGCGAAAAATAGCGCGCGACAAAGGGTAAAGTGATCTTGCGTTTGTGCGCGAGGCTTAGGGAATCGAGCTCTTCTGCGATGGCGTGATGCGCGCGAAAGCTGCGTTCGATACGACGGTGCACATAGGCATAGACGCGCGCATCCACTTCCAGCTGGCGCGTGCGAAAGATCTTTTCTAACAAAGATGCGCTGTCGTCGTCGCTGGGATCCGTGATGCGGAGAACGGCGACCGCGCGCATACGCGAGCGCAAATCCGCCAACGAAAACCGCCATCGGCTTGGCTCGCTCCGCGCCGTGATCAGAAGAGAGCCCGTCGCGCTGTGCGTAATCTCGTTGTAGAGAGCGTAGAGAGCCCGCTCCAAGCTTGGCGTCATGCTTCGGGAGGGATCGTCGTCTGCGGAAAAATCGAGCCACCACAAGGGCTTGTCCGCCAGCATGATATTTTTGGTGACATTTTGGGACGAGTCCTGAAAAACATGTTGCAACAAAGAGGGCGAAATCGCGCGTGCGCCGTTTCGTGCGCACCATATTTCGCCCAAGTGCGACTTGCCGCATTTTGCGGGTCCGCACAAGGCTTTGATACGCGGCTCGCTCCGTACACGCGAGGGTTGTTCGCCGTAAAGTGCGGGCTGCCATGCGAGCAAGGCATCGAACGCTTCTCTGTTTGCTTGCAGGCGCAAGAAATGTTTTTCTTCAAATCCCTCGTTGCGCGTCTCAGGCAGGGGCAGATTTTGTTGCTTGGCTTGTGCCATCGCCAATCGGTCAAGGGTTGCGTTGATGCTCGTCGATGTGCGCAAGCACGGCTCTGAGCGTTGCGCCTGCGGGCAAGGCGAGCAGGATTCCTGTAAAGCCCGCCAGTTCTCCGCCGGCGAGCACGAAGAAGACGACCCACAGCGGATGCAGCCCGACGCGTTTGCCCACCCAGCGCGGCGTGAGAAAGTAGCTTTCGAGGAGTTGTCCTGCCACGAAGACGAGCAGCGTGAGCAGCAAGGGGAGAGCGAAGCCCGTATGCGCGTATGCGACGATGAGGGCGATGCCGGCTCCCAGCAGAGTGCCGACATAGGGTAGGAGCATCAGCAATCCCGCCGCGATGCCGATGGCAAATCCGTAAGGCAGTCCGACGAGCGAAAGCAGGGTTGCATAGAAGAGTGCCATCGTTCCCAAAACGGCGGCTTGACCGCGAATCAGCGCGGAAAGGGTTTCGTCGATGCGTCGAAAAAGCGCGAGAAGGTGTTCTTCCGCATGCGGAATGCGTCTGCGACAGGCTTGCATCGCTTGCGTCCAGTCCTTCAGGAGGTAGAAGGTGGCGAACGGTACGAGCGCAAACCACGACAGCAGTGCCACGACCGACGAGGTTTGTTGCGTCAGCGTCCATAGCGCTTGCGAGAGCAGGCTAAGGGCTTGTTTTGCAAGGCTGTGCCATTGCGAGAGGTTCGGCAAAATATTCGGATTGAGGTCTCTCACGCTCTCCCAGGCGGGCAGCAGCAGTTGCTGCCATTGTTTCACCCATGCCAGTTGTTGCGCTTTGCTTTGCAGGGTTGTTGCGATATTCGGCAGGGCTGCGACCAGCTCCAGCGTCTCGCGCAGAAGGGCGGGCAGTGTTGCGTAGAGTAGCAAGACGAGCAACGCGAGCAGCGCGAACGTTAGCAGCAGGGCTGCGAGCGCGCGGCAGAGCGGAGGCGGGGCGATCTTTGTCATATGCTTCGTGATGCGCGCACAAAGGGGGTTCAGCATCCACGCCAGCACGAAGGCGAAGACGAAGGGTGCAAGAATATCGCCGAGCAGCAGAAGGACGAGGATCAGGCTCGAAAGCCACGCGCCCCACCACAGGGCGCGCATACCGCGCAGCTTGCGAGCAGCCGCAGAGGGGGGACTTCGCCTTCGCTCTCCCTTTGGGGTCATGGCACAATGGAACGGGTGTCGGTGTTTTGGGCGTTACTTTCGCGGGGCGACGGAAGCGTTATGGCAAGGTCGTTGCCCTTCAGCGGGCGAACGACGAACCCTCGTCGTGCTAGAGCTGCTTGCAACAGGGTTGGCGAGCCGTAGTGGTGAGCGACGATATGCGCTTGTCGTGCAGAGAGGCTACGAAGACCGTACTCGACGAGCTCTGGGGTTGCCGAAAGCAGAGCCTTGACCGCCGTCCACTCCTCGCGCGAGCTGAGCTCGGCGATGATGCGCAGCTTGCGGCGTTTTGCCGTGTGCGCCGTCTGCTCTTTCCAAAGACGGTTCAAACGGTACAGCGTCTCAGTACGCGCTTCTACGAGCAAGGAGGCAAGAAGGTCGGAGGGAAGATCGGCAGAAAGATCGGCAGCAGGAAGATCGCTTTCGCTTTCGCTCTCGCGCTTGCTTGCGTTCTCGTCGTTGCGCTCGAGGGAAAAGGACGGCAGCTTGGAAGGAAATCCCTGTTGGTTCAGACGACCGCTCACGCTAAGCGTGAGAACAGACGGATTTTCCGCATCGGTGTGTATCGTTGCCACAAGCAAGGCGATTCCTTGTGCGCGATACTGCTCGGCGAGCAACGCTGCCTGCATCGATTGCAAATCCTTGACGGCATCGAGCACGGTAAGCCTTTCGGAGGCGATCGCCTCGATCGGCGTGATCGGCACCAGCCAGCTTTTGTCGGTGCTTTCCGTCTTCCAGGCACTCAGCCACAGGTTTTGCGGCGGCCACAATTCTGTTTTGCCCATCCGTACGAAGACGGGAATCAGCACGAACGACGGCGCTACGGTAAAGGAGACTTGTAGATCCTCTTTGTGCAGGCGGGCGAAGAGACGCTCCGAGACGAAGCGGACGCTGGCTTGTCCCGTGAAACGTTCGCCGTCGAAGCTTGTCACCTCTACGATCAGCGTTTGGCTTAGTGCGCGGATGTTTTTCTCCGACAAGCTCTGTGCCAATTTTTGTGCGCGTTTCTCATCGACGACGAATCGATGCAACACTTCTGCGAAGGTTGTGCGTAGCGCGAGACGCGCTGCTTTCTTTTTGCCTTCTGCTTCGCTGGTGGCGTTGACGCTGACGGGCAGCGAGACGAACAGCGCTTCTTCGAGGCGATTCTGCTGTGCTAGCGCGCTTGCCGGCAGCAAAAACAGCGAGAGAAGGAAAAAAAGAAAGAGAAGAAAGCGAGGCGACATGGCAAATAGCTCCCGTACAGAGAGGGACGCTATCATCATACAATAGGCTCTGGGAAAAAGAGGAGTTTATGTAGATTGGTCGACCGATAAGAAAAACAAAGAGAATTCTGAGCGTTTTTCTAAAAATCTTTATGTCTGTTGCGCGTGCGCTTGTGCTTTTTCAGTGGCACGCGCTCGCGCAACAGACATGCTATAGTGCGCCTCGCTTCGCTCACGCGCAGAATGCGCGCACAGCGCACCCGCTGACGCGAGGTTTTTTGTGAGAAACTGCGTCCCATAAAAAAATGTGGATAACTTTGCTTTGCCGTAGAGACGGAATTGTAAAGCAAGGATAGGGGCAAGCGCAGTTGGTGAGAGAAAAGAGCGTAATTTTCCTACTATCGTATGCCTTCGATTCATGTCACTCACAAACGATTCGTCACACTCAAAATTGTATTCAACCCCGCGATTGTACCGAAACCCGCTTGAAGAGTAACAAAGTAGCGAAAGGGTAGCGTTTGGTGTAAAAGCAGGCTGTAGAAGTTGCGAATCACCCTTTTGTTATTCTTATGGACTTTAAGCATGAGTCCTCTTCTCTGACATATCTTGAATCAGGGGTCGATGTTGAGGAGGGGAACCGATTTGTCGAGGAGACGCTCGCGCCGCTGGCTCGCCAGACGAGCGAGTCCGTGTCCTTTTCCAAGCAAAATTTCTCCGTCCTCGGAGGGTTTGGCGCGTCGCTCGATCTGAAAGCGACGGGGTTGCGCGACCCGATCCTCGTGATGGCGTGCGACGGTGTCGGCACGAAGTTGCGCCTTGCCATCGATGCGCAGTCTTGCGAAGGGGTGGGGATCGATTTGGTCGCCATGTGCGCAAACGACCTGCTCGCAGACGGCGCGCGTCCCTTGACCTTTCTTGATTACTTTGCCTATGCCTCCGTTTCGCAAAGCTTGCAGAAACAAGTCATGGAATCGATCGCCGAGGGTTGCGTGCAAGCGGGCTGCGCGCTCGTCGGCGGCGAAACCGCGCAGATGCCGAAGTTCTATCGCAAGGGAGATTTCGACCTCGCAGGATTTGTGCTTGGTGCGGTCGAGCGCGATGCGCCCTTTCGC
>JABAAD010000056.1 GCA_014238935.1 Alphaproteobacteria bacterium | reverse complement strand
CGCCGAACTCGCCGATTGCGACTGGATAACATTCATTCCCTTGATAAGATTTTTTCGCCGAAAGTTTTCACAGAAACTCCCCTCGCGTATCAAAGCCCGTCGTCAAGGCGCAGAGCCCTTGACGAGCATCGGCACGCCCGCAACAACCAACGCGAGCGTCGCAACGCGGGCTGCGACGCGTTGATGCAGTATTCCCGCATAACCACGAAAGACCTCGCCCATTTTTGTGTAGGGAACGATCCCCAACCCCACCTCGTTCGAGACGAACAACAAATTCTTGCCCGATCGCGCAAGGCGCGGCAAAGCCTCTTCCAGCTCCTGCGTCAGACGCTCAAACAACGCAGCCTGTTGCTCCATGCGCTCCGTCCCTTCGCAAAACAGCAGGGCGGACAAAAACAATGTCAGGCAATCGACGACGATCACGCGTGCGCACGCCGCCTCCAATCTCTCCACGAGCGCTACGGGGGAGGGCTGCTCCCAAGTCTCGAAGTCTGCGCCGCGCTCGGCTTGATGCTTGGCGATGCGAGCATGCCACCGCGCGTAATTCTCGCTCGTCTTGTCTTCGGGCTCCGCTGCGGTCGCCAAGTAAAGAGGTTTCTCCCCCGATACGGCAAGCCGCCGCGCCCACGCGAGCGCGCAGGCGGTCTTGCCTGAGTTCGCGCCGCCCAACAACAATGCCGAAAAAGAACGCTCTGCCATGCTGCCTCTTGCCTACTTTGTTAGCTCGCTCGCACATTGACGCAGCGCACGGCGACATCCTTGCCTGCTTTTTGTTCATCTTGCCGACAATGCCTGTAGCGGTCAATACGCGTCAAAGACAAGGGCTCGATGGCGAAAGACAGAGCGCGTTGCGGCGGCAGCGTCAGGGCTTGGGCGAGGGCTGCGCGAATCGTTCCCGCGTGCGCAATCGCAACGACGGTGATCGACTCCTCTCGACTTTCGCTTATGCGACGATGCGTGTTTTCGATACGCTCGACGGCGCACGCGACACGGCGCGCGAGGTCGGCAAAACTCTCGCCGTTCGGAGGACGATGGGTTGCAGGAGACTCCCACAGCGCGCGATGCCGAGCTTCGTCGTAACGCTCGCCTTCCCAATCGCCGAAGTTTTGTTCGGCGAAGTCGTGTTCGTACAAGTCCTGCGCGTCAACCCCTTGCTCGCTCGCCCCGCGTTGCGTCTGACGCGCCTCGCGTAGTGCCTGCACCGTCTGTTTTGCGCGTTTCAATGTGCTGCTAATCCAAAGATCGGGACATTGCGGCAGAGCCGTCGCAAGGTTTTCTATCTCTGTTCTTACGGCATCAAGGTCGGCAGGCACATCGCTGCTGCCCGTAAAAGTATTCTCCCTTGCCAAGACGGGAGCGTGGCGAATCCAAAACCATTTTATACATGTGTTTTCTTGGTTGTTTTTTTTCGTCATGCGCGTGGCAGAGTTTTGGGGTTCAAAATTGTTGCCTCAAGTTTAGCACGAGAGGCTATAATGGATTTTCTTATGCCTGCTCCCTCCCTTTCGCATGTTCTCTCTCGCGTGCGTCCTTCGGCGACGATCGCCGCCTCGACGCGAGCGGGCGAGTTGCGGCGCGAGGGACACGACATCGTCTCTCTTTCAGCCGGCGAGCCCGACTTCGACACGCCCGATTTCATCGTAGCAGCTGCTACGAAAGCGCTGAGTGAGGGGAAGACTCGCTACGCGCCTGCGGGAGGAATTCCCGAACTGCGCGAGGCGATCGCGCGCAAGCTCAAGCGCGAAAACGCGACCGATCTTCCTCCGCGTTGTATTGCGGTCACTTGCGGGGCGAAGCAGGCGATCTACAACGCGCTTGTCGCCAGTTTGAACCCTGGCGACGAGGTGATCGTGCCTGCGCCTTACTGGGTCAGTTATCCTGACATGGTAACGCTTGCCGGCGGTTCGCCTGTTATCGTCGAGACGAAAGAAGAGGAGGGCTTTCTGTTGACTCCCGAATCGCTAGAAAACGCTTTGAGCGAGAACACTCGTTGGCTTATTCTGAACTCTCCGTCCAACCCTACGGGTGCCGTCTACAGCAGGAGGGCATTGCAGGATCTGGGCGAGGTGATCGTGCGTCACAGACGCGTCGGGGTTGTGAGCGACGAGATCTACGAACATTTGGTGTATGGCGGCGTGCCTTTCGTCAGTTTTGCGGAAGCTTGTCCGTATCTTTTGGAACGAACGCTGCTTGTGAATGGCGTTTCGAAAGCCTTTGCGATGACGGGCTGGCGCATCGGATACGCTGCGGGAGCGGAAAATCTTATCAAGGGAATGAATGTTATCCAGTCGCAATCGGCGAGTTCGGCGACCACCTTCTGCCAGTGGGCTGCGACCGCCGCGCTCGATTCGGACATGGCATTCTTTGCGCCTATGTTGCAGGCTTTTCGTGAGCGCCGCGACTTTGTCGTCCAAGCGTTGAACGCTGTCCCCGGTCTCTCGTGCGCTGTTCCGCAAGGAGCTTTCTATGTCTTTCCCTCCTGCGCTGATCTCATCGGTCGCAAGACGGAACAGGGAAAGCGCATCGAGGACGACCAAGCGCTCTGCTTGTATGCGTTGGAACAAGCGGGGGTGGCGATGGTGCATGGCGCTGCGTTCGGCGCATCGCCTTACTTGCGTTGCTCTTATGCCTGCTCGATGGAACAGTTGGAAGAGGCGACGGTGCGCTTGACGAAAGCCTTTGCTGCGCTCTCTTAGATCGCTCGCTATTCATTAACTACTCAACAAGGAAATGTTTTCGTGAAAACTCTCAGAACCGATGTTTGCGTCCTCGGCGGCGGAGCAGGAGGACTTGCTTTCGCCGCCGGCGCTGTACAAATGGGCGCACGCGTCGTGCTTGTGGAAAAAGGCAAGATGGGGGGCGATTGTCTCAACTATGGCTGCGTGCCTTCGAAAGCCATGATCGCCGCTGGACAGCTTGCGCATGACATGCGTCATGCGGAGCGTTTTGGCTTACCGCCGAGCGTCGTCAAGGCGGACTTGCGACAGGTGCATCGCCATGTCGCCTCTGTTGTCGGAGCGATTGCTCCGCACGATTCGGTGGAGCGTTTCAAAAGTTTGGGCTGCACGGTTGTCCAAGCCAGCGGCAGTTTCATCGATCGCAAAACGGTGTTGGCGGGAACGACGGCGGTGCGTGCAAAGTACTTTGTGCTTGCGACGGGCTCGCATCCTTTCGTTCCTCCGATAGAAGGGGTCAAGAATGTTCCCTACTTCACGAACGAAACGATCTTCGATCATCGGGAGGAGATCAAGCATCTGATCGTCATCGGCGGCGGTCCTATAGGTTTGGAGCTAGCGCAAGCGCATCTGCGGCTGGGGATGAAAGTTTCGGTGGTGGAGCGCGGCGCGTTGCTGACGCTCGAAGACGCGGAGCTTGCGCCCTTCCTGCTCCAACGATTGGAACGCGAAGGCTTGGACATGTTGACCAATCGTAATATCGTGCGCTTGGAGGGAACGAAGGGCAAGGTGAGGGTTGTTCTGTCGCACGCCGAGAGCGAGCAGCGCGAGACGCTGGAGGGTTCGCACTTGCTGATGGCGACGGGACGCGTGCCGCAACTCGCGGGGCTCAACTTGGAGAAAGCAGGCATCGCCTATACGCGCCGCGGTATCAATGTCAATCAAAGGCTCAGAACCTCGCGCAAACGCATCTATGCGATCGGCGATTGTTCGGGTTCGGCGCAATTCACCCATGTCGCGGGGTATCACGCTGGGATCGCTATTCGCAACATTCTGTTTCCGATGCGCGCCAAGGCTTCGCTGGAAAATTTGCCGTTGGTGACCTACTGCGACCCCGAGATAGCGTCGCTCGGTCTCTCCGAGCGTGCGGCGATCGAACGCTACGGCAGGGAGAGCGTCAAGACCTTTTCCTTCGACTACGAAGAGAACGATCGTGCGCATGCGACGCATACGCCTGAGGGACGCATCAAGATATTTTTGCGCAAGGGCAAAGTTTTGGGGGTTGCCATCGTCGGCGCGCACGCGGGCGAAATGCTTGCGCCGTGGATCGTCGCCAAGTCGGCGGGACTGAAGATCGGACAGCTCGCCGGTCCTATTTTTCCTTACCCCACGCTCAGCGAGATCACCAAACGCGTCGCGGGACAATCCTTTACGGATGCGCTGTTTTCGCGCGGCATGCAGCGTTTTGTGCGAACAATGCTCGCATGGCAATCTTATGTCTAATATAAGCGCGTTTCTTGCCCAAGCGTGCGCTAGGTTAGCTAGCCACGCTTAACTAACCTAGTGTGCGCTAGGTTAGCTAGCCACGCTTAACTAACCAAGTGTGCGCTCATGTTTAACGCCGCGGCAGTTGCACTCCTTTGGCATGCATCGCCTTGTTGTGACGCACCGCCTCGTGCGTCTGTGCCGACTCCTTCTGTTCGCGGCGCACCGACTCCTTTTGCTCCTCGCGCAAACGCCGCTCGATCAGCTTTTCGTGCGTCTTCTCTTTACGCAAGCTCACAAGCACATCCGCGCGGCATTTTTCTTCTTCTCGCTTCAAATGCGCCAGACGCGCGTCCAACTCATGAACACGCGCTTGCGCGCGCGGCAGATAGTGCGGATTGGCGAGCTCCAAGTTTGAGGCTGCCAAAACCTCTTCGCTCGCCATCTCGCTACGCGCACGGGAGAGGACCCCTGCCGCTTGCAAGACCTCCCGCTGCGCGTGCGCAAACTTGCGCTGGCGACGTTCCTTCTCTTCGCGTTGCAGACGCATGAGGGTTATCAGGCTCTTTTTCATTCAACCCAAACTCAATTAATCCAAACTCAATCAACCCAAACTTCTTGAGAATTTTCTTGAGAATTTTCTTGAGCTTCGGGCTGCCGCTCGGTCGTGGTGTGTTGGTTTTGGTTCTTCGCAGAGTTTTTGAAGGATTCCTTTGTCGTGTCCTTTGCCGTGTCCTTTGCCCTGTCTTTTGCTGTGTTCTTTCCTTGCAAAATTTTTGACAAGAGTTCTGACAGAGCCTGAAAATCGATCGA
>JABAAD010000055.1 GCA_014238935.1 Alphaproteobacteria bacterium | reverse complement strand
GAACAGGGGTGATTTTCTACCGCTGCCAATGTCGAAGATGTCTCCTGCCACAGCTGATGCGGTGGCTTCTGCGCCTGCACCTTGTCCTTTGAGAAAGATCTGTCCGCTAAAGTCTCCTTGGTAGAGGATGGCGTTGTGCACGCCGCTGACGGAGGCGAAGCTGCTGCCAAGTCGCACGAGGGTGGGATGGACGCGTAGAGAAAGCTTGTCCTCGATGCGTTCGGCGAGCGCGAGCAGGCGAATGGCGTATCCGCGACGTTTGGCGAAGTTGACATCGTCGATCGAGATACGCTCGATGCCTTCGACCGACACCTCGTCGATTGCGGGCGGCGTTGTAAAGGCGAGGGCTGCGAGCAACGCGATTTTTTGTGCCGAGTCGCAGCCTTGCGTGTCGGCACGCGGATCGGCTTCGGCGTAACCTTTCTCCTGAGCTGTACGCAACGCCGTTGCAAAGTCTTCGCCGTGCGTCTCCAGTCTGGAGAGGATGTAGTTGCAAGTGCCATTGACGATGCCCGTGATGCGTTGCGTTCTGTTGGCGCGCAGGCTTTGTCGCACGGCGGCGACGACGGGCACGGCTGCTGCGACGGCGGCTTCCCACCCGACGGCGCACCCCTTCTCTTCGGCAAGGCGCGAGATTTCCGCGCCGTGTCGCGCGAGCAACGCTTTGTTGGCGGTGACAAGATTTTTTCCTCGCCGCAGCGCAGCGCGTGCACATTCGAGCGCGACTCCGTCTTCGCCGCCAATGAGTTCGACCACGAGATCAACCTCCGCCTCGCGCGCCATATCGACGGCATCGTCGTACCACAAGATTCCTTCGGTCTTGCAGGTTCGTTTCTTCTTTCGCTCGCGCGCCGAGACGGCGACGACCTCGATTCTGTCTCGTTGTTGCAAGAGATTGAGCAAGCTTCCCCCGACGGTTCCCAACCCCGCAACGGCGATTCGCGTCTTCTCTTCGGTCATGCGGCGATGCTTTCGCGCGTCGTTCTCATGTCACAGGAACAAGTTTCGGTTCTGCTTTTTGTCGGCGTAGAGCGAGGCGACGAACTCTCCGTATCCGTTGTAGATTCGCGTCGGCACTTTTTTTCTTGATCCCAGCAGGCGTTCTTGGGCTTGCGACCATCGCGGATGCGGCACTTCGGGGTTCACATTTGCCCAAAAGCCGTATTCGCTGGGAGCGATCTCCTCCCAAAAGGTTTTGGGTTTTTTCGTGGTGAAAGAGATTCGCACGATCGACTTGATCGACTTGAACCCGTATTTCCACGGCAGCAAGAGTCGCAAGGGTGCGCCGTTCTGCTTTGCGACGGGCTTTCCGTAAGCGCCCGTTGCGATGAAGGCGAGTTCGTTCAACCCTTCCTCGATCGTGACCGCCTCCTTGTAGGGCCATGGATAGTATGTTTGACGCAATCCGGGCATCGTTTCCTTGTCCGCGCGCGTCTCGAAGGCGATGTAGCGCGCAGAAGAAAGCGGCTTCGCGTAGGCGACGAGCGCTTTGAGGGGAAAGCCGCTCCAAGGCACGGTCATCGCCCAAGCCTCGACGCAGCGGTGGCGCAAGACACGTTGCTCTAAAGGCATGGCGCGTAAAAGGTCGTCGAAGGAGATCGTTTGCGGTTTCTCGACCTGTCCGTTGATCTCGATGCTCCAAGGATCGAGCGACATCTTCTGCGCCGCGCGAGAAATACTCTTGTGGCTGCCGAACTCGTAGAAGTTGTTGTAGATGAGAACATCCTCCTCAGGCGTGACAGGACGCGAAACCTTGTAGAGCTCGTTGCGCGGCGCAGGATACAACCCTTGCCACGCCCGTTGAGCAGGATCGAGATCTTGTTGTTTGGCAGCCGTTTCTTGCGAGCACGCACTCGCAAGCCATCCCGCCGCCAAGCCCGCGCCTGCCACAAGACTGCCGCTGCCCAGCGCACGAACAAAATCACGGCGCGCGTGAAAGACACGCTCGTCCGTCGCATCGCGCTCTGGCGTCTCCCAACCGCGTGGAAAACGCAAGCAGGGAGACGCGACAAATCTCTCGTCGCTCCCGCCGTCGTTGCCCTTGCCGTTGCCGTTCGCTTGTGTCTGTGTTGTTCTGTGTGTCATCGCTGTCACCTTTTTGTGTCGTCGGTTGTTCCCCCCATCTGTTGTCTCCCCCCGCGAGCCTTCATGCTGTCCTCCTGCATGCTGTTCTCCTTCGGGCTGTCCCTTCTTGCGATTCTAGCATTTTAACGGCTTTGTTCTTGCAACTTTTTCTGCCACTCGCACAAATCTTCTTCGCTCGCCTGCATGATTTTTTGCACGACGCTCCATCCGAACCCCTTTCGCGCCAAGGTGCCGATGTCCTTCTGTCTGCTTTTTTCTCGTTGTCCTCTCTCTGCGGGCATGGGGTTGCGCAAGGAATCACGAAAGGGTCCCAGTCTTTTTTTTTGCGCAACCCTGAGCGCCGCCAGTATCTCCACCTCCTCCTTGTCCTCGTCCTGCAGGAGGGCGTCGAGCGTCTGGCGGATCTGCTCTCTATCGATGCCGTCTTTGGCAAGGCGCGCGCGAATGTCCGCCAAGCTTGCGCCGCGCAACAAGAGGCTACGCGCTCTGGCGAGCGCGAACTTCTCGTCGTCCAAATAGCCCCCTTCTTGCAATCTCTCGATCAAATCCTCCAACTGCTGCGGGTTTGTCGTCACGCCGCGCCGCGATGCCCATCGCGACAGAACTTTGCGCAACTTGGCTTTCGTCGCAGGAAAGCGCGCGAGGTAGGCGAAGGCGTGTTCGCGCAGGCAAGCGGGAGGAGAAGATGCGGGCTGTTCGGATGTCAGGGTCGCACCTCTGCGTCGTAAATGGCAGCCAGCCGTTTGGCGATCTTATCCTCGGTGAAGGTTCGCTCGTCGATCTCGCGCACCAGCGTGACCTCGGCTGCGGTGCCGGTCAGGAAGACCTCTTGTGCCGAATCGAGATCTTCCAGCAACACCGCGCGTTCGACAACCTCGATCCCCTCCTTGCGCGCGATCCGCACGAGGGCTTGTCGCGTGATGCCGTCGAGGAAACAATCCGCCTTGGGAGTGTGGAGCTGCCCGTCGATGACGAGGAAGATGTTTGCGCCCGTCGATTCGGCGATCTGCCCTCTGTAGTCGAGCATCAAGGCATCGTCGAATCCGTTGCGCTGCGCCTCGTGCTTTGCAAGCGTGCAGATGGTGTAGAGACCCGCCGCCTTGCTTTTGCACGGCGCGCTTTCTGGCGACGGACGTCGCCAGCGCGAAAGCGTGAGACGGATGCCTTTCAACCGCGCTCCAAAATAGTCTCCGAAGTTCCACGCGACGATCGCGACATGGATCGTCGTCTTGTCCGCGGCGATCGCCATCTGCTCGGATCCACGCCATGCGACCGGACGGATATAAGCTTCGCTCAGATCGTTGTCTTTCAAAATCTCTCGAGTCGCTTGTTCCAATGTTGCCACGCTGTAGGGAATGCGGAAATCGAGCATCTCCGCTGAAGAATGAAAGCGTTCGTAATGTTCTCGAAGCCTGTAGGGCTCGCCGTCGTAGGCTCTGATCCCCTCGAAGACGCAGGAGGCGTAGTGCAACCCGTGGCTCATGACATGCAGCTTGGCATCAACCCACGCCAGCGAAGAGCCGTTGTACCATATCCTGCCACAGCGGCGATCGAAGGGAAGGGCGGGGTCGGACATCTTGCGGGTAAGCCAAACTTGCTTGAAATTTTGCTTGGAGTTTCTTCAGGGGTTTTTGTCGTAGCGAATCTATGGTAGCATAGTGAAAGGGGGAGAGAAAAGTTTTTGCCTTTCGCTTGTTGCGTGATTCGTTGCGTTGTGGTCCTTCATGGCATCCTTTACGGAAACGGCTCTTTCTAAGAAGACGAACGAAGAGGGACTCGATCCTCTGTTCTTGCGTCGACAGTCTTTGAGCGAGGATTTGAAACGCTGGTCGGCGTTGGAGACACGGCTCTGTCTTTCCGAGCAAGCCGCCGTCAGTGCTTTGGGCTTGAGAAGCAGGCAAGCGACGATTCTGCGCCTCGTCGCTCTCGAGGGGGGACGCATGAATGTCAAGGCTTTGCTCGTGCGGATGCGCGTCTCGAAGCAGAGCCTGTACAACAACTTATCGACTCTTTTGCGTGACGACTATGTGCGCAAAGCAGGATACGATCGCCAAGACGGTCGCGTGCGCGTCTTGGCGCTGACGGCGAAAGGCGCGACCTTCGTCGAGGGCTTGCTGGAACCTCGCGCGCGTCTTTTGCAGCGCGCCTATCGCTCTGCCGATGCGGCTCAAGTGGAGGGATTCAGACGCACGCTGCTGCTGTTGAACGAGGAAGACGCGCCATGACGAGCAACGCAGAGAGGAACGGAGATTTTTCCGCAACCGCAGTGGCGGAGCAGGCGCACTTGCTCGTGGTCGACGACGACAAGCGTTTGCGCGATCTGCTGCGTCAGTATTTGCAAGGGTGCGGCTTCGGCGTGAGCCTAGCGTGCAACGCCGCCGATGCGCGCCAGCTCTTGTCGACGCTGCGCTTCGACTTGGTGATCGTCGACATTCTCATGCCGGGCGAAAGCGGCTTGGACTTGGCGCGCAGCCTGCAAGAACGCGAGAGCATTCCCGTTCTGATTCTTTCCGCGCTCGGCGAGCCCGCCGATCGCCTGCAGGGGTTGGAGTTGGGCGTTGCCGACTACATGGCGAAACCTTTCGAGCCGCGCGAGCTGTTTTTGCGCATTTCGAAAATTCTTTCGCAAGAACAAAATCGATCTCTTTTGCCGTCGCGTTTGACGGTGGGGGGGTGGCAGTTCGAAAGTCGCCACGATGTGTTAGTTTCCAAAGAACGAAGCGTACGCCTTCGTCCCAGCGAGGCGAAAATTCTACGCGCCTTGGCGAGCCGCGCGGGCGCGGTGGTGAGTCGTTCTGCTTTGGCGCACCTCTCGGAGATCAAGGATTCGCCGCGTGCTGTCGACATTGCGATTGCTCACTTGAGACAAAAGCTAGAAGCCGATCCGAGAGGGCCGCGCCATGTTCTGACGCATCG
>JABAAD010000054.1 GCA_014238935.1 Alphaproteobacteria bacterium | reverse complement strand
CTTCATCCGCCGTGGCGATTTGGCACGCAACCGCTCCGATCAACGTCCCGATCGTTACGCGGCGGGAGAAAAGGTCGACGCGCAGATCATGGATATCGACAAGAAGCAGCGCAAGCTGACGCTTTCGATCAAGGCGCGCGAGGTTGCCGAGGTCAAGGAGGTCACCTCGACTTACGGCAGTGCCGATTCGGGTGCGGTGTTGGGCGACATTTTAGGCAAGGCTCTCGAAGAGAAAGAAGCGCGCGAGGGAGGCAAGCCGTCAGGCAAAGCAAAACCCAAGAAGAGCAAGAAAGAAAAGGAGGAAGTAAAAACCGACCAAGTAGAAAAAGAAGAGGAGAAGATTGAAGAAGCAGAGGCGGCACAAGAAGAAGAAGCAACGCAAGAAGCGGCACAAGAAGAAGCAGAGGCGACGCAAGAAGCGGCACCAGAAGAAGCAGAGGCGGCAAGCCCGAGCGCATAAAAGAAGAGGAAGAGCAAGAGGAAACTCAAGAGGCGGCAGCCCAAGACGAGGCAACTTCTTCTGCGGAGGAAGAAAAAAGTTAGACGCTTTGGCTTGAGCGGTTACCTTGGGCGCTACGCGGGTATCTTCGCGCCTTCGATCATTGTTTTAGGGGATTGTGGTGGGTCGTGCTAGATTTGAACTAGCGACCTCTGCCATGTCAAGACAGCGCTCTAACCAACTGAGCTAACGACCCCTGTTGTTTAGCTATCTTATCCCTCGTCCAAAAACATAACCCATAAGGTTACCTATCATAAAAACAATCGAAGGAACAACCGCCATATTTTGAAGAAGGCTTGGATAAAAGATCGGCATGATTATTGTGGCAGCAACCAAGAAAAAAATTAGAATAACAATGACGGAGGAAAAAGAAACTATTAACAATGTATTTTGTCTTCCTTCTTGTTTTATCTTTTCCATACGCTCCTGATGTGCCATCTCTTCTCGGTATGATTTAAAATCATACGCCCGATCAGCACGTGAAATTTCTTCGGCGGCTACTTTCTTGAATGCTTTTAAAGATTGAGATTCTTTATCAGGCATGATTTTCTTCTCGCTTCATATTGTTCTCGAATCGTTTCAGCAACCACTTGTAGTGATCCCTAATAACATCGTTTTCGATAATCTTCTCGTCGTTTTCACGCGCCAAATCCCACGGAGTCCCGCGTGCGTGCGTTGCATTGACAAGTTCAAAGCTTGAAAAACCCTTGTACTTTTCCCAAACGACACCTAACATCTCGTTGAAAAGATCCTTCGATGCATCTACGCAGGTCTTGTCGCCTCCCAAGGCGCTAATGGGCTTGTCGCCGTAGCCCTTGAAAGCCTTGTAGACCTCGCGCACAACAGGACCGTAAGCCCAAGCCTCGACCTCCTCATCGAAGGCGGGTTTGTCGGTAATCGCCAAGTGCCAGCCGTGCAGGATGTAGAGCAACTTCTGTAGCTTCAAATGGCTGATGAGGGCATCTTCGTTCTTGTCCTTGTCCTTCTCGTCCAAGGAGCGTTGCAGAATCGAATTTGCAACTTGCAACGCTGAATTTTGTGTTTTCTGGTTCATCGTCTCGTACTCCTTTGTTTGCGTTCACAACGCACTCCTCTTATTCTAGCCCACTCGGTCGCTGCAGGGCAAGGGGGAAACAGCAGCTGCAGGGCAAAGGGAAAACAGTAGCTGCAGGGCAAAGGAAAGACAAAAGCGAGAAGGCAAGGACGGGGAAAAGGCGCGAGCCGGAATCGAACCGGCCTCAAGGGATTTGCAGTCCCGTGCGTAACCACTCCGCCATCGCGCCGTTACCTTTTGCCTCTTGTTTTGGATACAACAGGCTCTTCGTTCGGTCAAGCCTCTTCGTCGGTTTCGTGCTGCAGGTGCCACGCGAGCAGGAAGGTGTCGCCCTGCGAGGGATCGACGGGGTGCGTCTTGTCGATGCTTCCCGAGACGAGGAGTTGCTTCGTGGCTTTGAGCTTTCCATCGCCGCCGTAGAGGCTTTCGGCGACGCTGAGCGAGGCAGCGCCTTGAACGCGAAAGCGGAAGCCATGGCGATTTTCGGGTTTCAAAACGGCTTCGCGCCCGTTGCGCAACAGGAAGACGCTCACTTTCGGATGGAGATGGAACCTCAACGCGAAGGGCAAACCTTTCTCGAAGCGTTTTCCGAAAAGTTGCGCACGGCGCGGATTTACGATGTGTATCCTCTCCCAGCCCCACAGACGCGTGCCTACGGGCGAGAGGTGCAGCTCACGCGAGACTTCGATCCCGAACAGGCTCTTGTATCCGTCGTGCGAGAGGGAGAGACGCGTTTGTCCTTCTTGCATGGCTCTTGCGACACGGATGCGCGCGAGGCGCGTATCGAAGGGGCGGAGCGAGCAAACATTGCGCTCGGCTATCGTGAGCATCGAGTGCGCTGCGCTCGAGCGTGCAGCGTCCAAAAACAGAGGAGCGGACAGATGCGCGCCCTCCGCTGCCTCGATCGCGCAGGAGACGACGATGCGGTCTTTTTCGTAAGAGAACTCGAACGCGCTCGTGCTGGCGTAAGGCGGCAAGTAGGGAGGCAAGTAGGACGGCAAGAAGCCCCTGTGTCGCGCACGAGGACGGCGCGGGCAGGAAGTATCGACGAGCACAAGAGCTTTTTGCGCGACCATGCGCTCCAAGCCCGCCCCCGCAGCCGAGAGCGGAGTGCGCGCGCGAACTTGGACTGCCGCCAGCAAACGCGCGACCGCAGAAGCGGAGCCCTCGCGGCTGCCATTGAAGGTGGCGAGCGCGCCGTCGCCGCAGCGCAGCATCATGAGCGCCGGCACCATGCGATCGAGCGCTGCCAACACTCCTTCAGGAGGAAGAATTTGAACGAGCGCGTAGAGTCGTTTCACCTGCAACAACGCCTCCATGACGGTTTGCTGCATACAGGCTTTGCGTCCGTACCAAAAGCCCTCGCCGCGCGGCACTTGCTCTTCCAAGCTTTGACACAGCCTGCGCTCGCAGGCTTGGCGACGCGCTCGACTTTCTCGAAAACACAACGCCGCCGTCGTGCACATCAAAAGACTCGTCAGACGCTCGGCTTCGAGATGCGGTAAAAACCTTGTCGCGCGACACAGGTGGCGATAGTGCGCGTAAAGCGCGTGGTGGAGCGAGAGGCGTTGTGCGTCGGAGAGGGCGGACGCATACCAGTCGTAGTGTTGCAACCACTGCCTCAAACGCTTGGCAACCGTGGCGGACCGCCAAGCCTCCCACGACCAGCGACGATGAGAGAGCAGCCAGTCGTCGATGCGTTCTGCGACAAACCTGACAGCTTGAAGCTTTTTGTCGGTATCGGGAACGGTGGCGGCATAAGCGCGCACATCGTCCAGCCACACAAAGCCGTGGCAAGCGTCAAGCCAGTCGGAGGAGGCGCGCGCGGGTTGCCAAAACGGATAGGGATGGAGAATGCGTACTCCTCCCCAAGCGCAGATGCCTTGCAAAATGTCGTTGCCTTTCGACCTGTCGCCGCGCCGTGCAGCGCTTGGCAACAAGGCGGGCGCAGCAGAGCGACGCTCCCAAGGGTAGAAGGGCAGGAGGAAGAACAGAGAGACGCACGCCGTAGAGAGCGTTACGGGAACGCGCGCCAGCTCTACCAGCAACATTCCTGCCGTCCGCCGAAACGAGACGAACAAGGGGCGCAAGGAGAGGCGAGAAAATACAAAACGAGCAAACTCAAGACGAGCGAACGAGCGCAGCGCGAGCGTGAGGCTTGATGCCACACGAGCGAGACGAGCAAGGAGCGCAGAGTTTGTTGGGCGCAAAACCACGGCTCGTCAGACCAACGTTGCAAGCAGCAACAGCAAGATACCTCCTCCCGTTCGCCAGCACTCCTTGCGGAAAAAAGCCATGCAATGTCGCGCCTTGCGGAGATTGCATCGTCGCAAATCGGCGTAGCACCACAGCGCAAGCAGGAGGAGGCATGCAAACTCTGCACTGATCTCTGCCTCGCCGCGT
Source organism: Alphaproteobacteria bacterium (assembly GCA_014238935.1). The sequence continues at coordinate 1,050 of JABAAD010000054.1, read as the reverse complement.
GCACCATCGCCCCTTGCCGCAAGAGCGAGGAAGGCACTTGCCAAGAAGAAGGCATAGAACATTGCGAGCCACAACTTGGGTTGTTGTTTTTTCTCCAGCCACAAAGTGAGAGAGTTCGTCTTTGTGCGGCGGTCGTCTTCGATGTCCTGCCAAGCGTAGATGCTGTCGTAGAGGACTGTCCAAGCGACGGCACCGATCCACAGCGTCAATGCCGAGAGGCTGATACTTCCTTCCAGCGCGGCACTCGCGCAGAGGATTCCCCAGTTGAAGGCGATACCCAGCACGACTTGCGGAGCGGAGACAAACCTTTTGGCGAAAGGATAGAGGGCTGCCACAGGCAGAACGGCGAAGACGAGCAACAGCAGCAGGACGGGGTTTGCCGCAAGCGCGAGCAAGGCAAGCAAACACGCTGCGCAAACGAGGAGGGCGAGCAAGACGAACAGCAAAGCTTGGCGTTTCGAAAGATCGCCTTTAGGCAGAGGACGGGTTCGCGTTCGGGCGGTTTGTTTGTCGATGGCGCAATCCCAAAGGTCGTTCCACGCGCACCCCGCCGTGCGCGCGGCGATGGCGGCTACGGCAAAGAGAAGGGCGAGCGGGAGGGCGAGCGGGAGGGGGAGCAGGAGGGAGGCGAGAGAGTCGGTTTTCCTCTCGAAGACAGCAGGCAAGGCGAGCGCGAGCCCCCACCAGCACGGCACGAGCAAGTAGAAGGCACCGCTGAGCGAGTGGAGGCGTCCGAGACGAAGATAGGCAGAAAGACGCACGGAAAGGGGAAGGTGCGGCTTGCAACTTTGCCTGCTAGAATGGGAGACGTTGTCGCTCAAGAAGACCTCATACTGCCATGATCGCAAAGACACAAGACGAGCCTGCTCGCAACCTGCATGCTAACACAGCACGCTTTTGCCAGCAGGGTTTTTTGCAACAAGACGCCGTCGTCTCGCTGTCGGCAGAGACGACCCGCCATGCGCGTAGCGTCTTGCGTCTGCGTACAGGCGAGCGGGTGCGCCTTTTTAACGAAGAGCATGGCGAGTGGCTTGCCGAGCTTGTAAGCTG
>JABAAD010000053.1 GCA_014238935.1 Alphaproteobacteria bacterium | reverse complement strand
GAAGCCCCGCATATCGAGCGCGAGAAGTTGCGCGCTTTCTTCCAGCAACATGAGTTCCGCTCGTTGTTGCGCGACTTGGATTCCGAGCAGACGGAGCAAGGCTTGAACAGCCTGCTCCAAGTGCGCCGAAGCGACGAGGGCGCGGCGTTGAGCGCACACTACAGCGTCGAGACTTTGACCGAGAGAGAAGCGCTGGAGGATTTTTGCAGCAAAGCGCGCGAGCAAGGAAGATTTGCCCTCGATGTCGAGACGACGGGGTTGAATGTGATCGCGGCAGAACTCGTCGGCGTCGCTCTGTGCGTGGGCGCACGCGCAGCGTACCTGCCCTTGACGCATCTCGACGCGCAGGGACAGCTGCTCGACAAGCAGATCGAGCGCGAAGAAGCTCTGGCGATCTTGAAACCCTTGCTGGAAGACAGGGCAACGCTCAAGGTGGGACACAATCTGAAATACGACGCGGCGATCTTGAAAAAATACGATTTGGAGATCGCTCCTTACGACGATACGCTTCTGATGTCGGCGGTGCTTGACGGCGGCAGGCACGGACACGGTTTGGACGAACTCGCAGAAAGGCATTTGCTCCATCGCACGACGCGCTACAAGGAGGTCGTCGGCACAGGGCGCAACGCGCTCTGCTTCGATCGCGTCTCGATCGATGTAGCGAGCGCTTACGCTGCAGAGGACGCTTGGGCGACGCTGCGCCTACACGAAATCCTCTCGCCGCGCCTGCTGTGCGAGGGCGGCAAGCAGGTCTACGAGACTTTGGAGCGTCCTTTGATCCCCGTGATCGTCGCCATGGAACGTTGCGGCGTGCAAATCGATGCGGAGGTTTTGCATGCTTTGAGCGTGCGCTTTGAAAAGCAAGCTGCGGCGTTGGAAGAACGAATCGTCGCGTTGGCGGGAGGGGCTTTCTTGCTCTCGTCGCCGAAGCAGCTGGGAGAAGTGTTGTTCGAGCGTCTCAAGCTGAAGGGCGGCAAGAAGACTTCGAGCGGGCAGTATGCAACCGACAGCCGTGTTTTGGAGGGCTTGGCAGCTCAAGGAAACGAGATCGCCGAGCTCGTCTTGCAATGGCGTCATATCTCGAAGTTGCGATCGACCTACACCGAGGCTTTGCCGCGCGAGGTGCAGGCTTTGAGCGGGCGAATCCACACCTCCTTTTCCTTGAGCGGCACGCAGACGGGGCGACTGGCATCATCAGAGCCCAACTTGCAAAACATTCCCGTGCGTTTCGAAGAAGGACGCGCTATCCGCAGCGCCTTCGTCGCAGAGAAGGGCTTTGCTTTGATCTCGTTGGACTATTCGCAGATAGAGTTGCGTCTCGTCGCTGCCATCGCCTCCGTCGAGAGCATGCTGGAAAGCTTCGCACAAGGACGCGACATTCATCGGGCAACCGCAGAGCAGATGTTTAACGCAAAGACCTCCCAAAATTTTTCCCAAAAAATCTCCCAAAAGACCTCTCAAGAAGTTTCGCAAATTTCGAAGGAGCAACGTCGTGCCGCCAAGGCTGTGAACTTCGGACTGCTCTACGGCATCTCGCGCTTCGGCTTGTCAAAGCAGCTGGGCGTGAGCGAGACGGAGGCGCAGGACTTGATCGCTCTCTACTTTGCACGCTACCCCCAGCTCAGAGACTATCGCTCGAACACCGTCGAGCTCTGTCGCAAGCGAGGGTATGTCGAAACCCTCTTCGGCAGAAAGATTCACCTCCCCTTGATCGCCGATCGCAAGCAGAACTTGCGCTTGCACGCCGAGCGACAAGCGATCAACGCTCCGATACAAGGAACGGCTGCCGACATCGTCAAGCAGGCGATGATCCGCATTCACCGCGCCTTGCAGCAGAAGACGAACGCCCTTTGCGGCACGCGCATGCTTTTGCAAGTCCACGACGAGATCGTCTTGGAGTCACCCTGCGCCCAAGCCAAGTCGAGTGCACTTGCAGCCCAAGAGATCATGCAACACGCCGCCGAGCCGCAACAGCTCCTACAAGTCGTCTTGGAGGTCGACTATCGCATCGGCGAGAACTGGGCAGCCTGATAAGGAGAGTCAGGCAAGAAGAGTCAGGACTTTTCTTCCTCGTCTTCCGACAAAGGTTCCGCCAAAGGTTCCGCCAAAGGTTCCGCAAAGGGTGCTTTCACAAAGGGTGTTTCCACAGAGGATGTTTCTGCGGAGAGCGTTTCGTCCGATGAGGTCGTTTCTTTGTCGAGAAGATTTTCGGACGGGTTGAAGCTAGTTTCCGTTGACGCTGCAGATCGGGAGAAAAAATTCTCCGCGCCGACGGGCTCGCTCGCCTCTTCCGCGCTTGTCAACCCTTCCGCCTCTTGTGTTGCTTCTGTTGTTTCGTCCGCGCTTGCGGAGGCGAAGGGTTGGGAGTAAGGGGGGCTTGTCTCGAAGGGCGAGCGTGCCTCCTCTGCCACTTCGTCGAGCTTCGCGCTTTGCTCCTTCAGCTGGGCGATCTTTTCTTGCAACGACACATGCCCCTGCTCCGCCGCCTCGGCGAGCGAGACCATGCTATCCCCAGCGCTATCCCCAGCGCTATCCCCAGCGTTATCGTCAGCGCTATCGCCAGAAGAGAGATCAGACGAAATGCCGTCGATTCCCGTCGTTTGTCTCTCCGTTTGCGTCCCCATCTCGTCGAATCCCGTCGTCCCGCTCGTCGCAGGTGCTTCTGCGAGGGGGGGCGTTGGCAAAGGAGCGTCCGTCGAAAAAGAGGGTGTCGCTTGCCCCTCGTCGAGACTCTCTCCGAGTTGCGCCGTCTGTTCTTTGAGTTTGGCGATCTTTTTCTCCAGCGAATCTTCCTCCGCCGTCAGAGCTGCAACAGCAGGAATCTCAGGCGCGACAGGAGGAACTTGCGAAGAGAAAGAGTCCGCAGAGAAAGGGGGGGAAGAGAGAGGGGGGGCAGAAAGGGGGGGGGAAGAAAGGGAGGGGGAAGAAAGGGGGGGCGCAGAAGGGCTCAAAGCAGGTGTCGCCTCAGATATTTCTGCGGACATTTCTGCGGACATTTCTGCGGAAGTTTCGCCCGCCGTCGCGTCTGCGATTTGCTCTTCCTCCTCGTTTTTTTCCTCGCGTTTTTCCTCGCTCTCCTCGCGTTCGTCCTCTCTCGCAACATCTCGCGCTGTTTCTCCTGCACCCGCGTTGCTTTCTTCTTGAGGCAAGACGGCAGCAGCAGTCGCGCCGACGGCGACCGAGGCAATGGCAGCCGTGTCGGTTGTCGTTTTGGCAAGTCGCTCTTGGACTTGCAGTCCCGCATCCGAATCGAGGGGGTGGCTCAGGCGTGCGACGACGATGCTTTCCAACGCCCCGTCGTCGACAGAGATCGTCTCAAACGCCTCGGATCTTGCCTCCAGCTCGGCAAGCCTCGGCGGGATGTGCGGTCTCGTTCCGATAGCGCGCTCGACCGTTTCGGGAAACTTCGCCGCTGAGGCTGTTGCGAAAGCAATGGTGCATAGGTCGCGCTCCTTGCGTTTTTCCGCAGGGCTGCTCGCCACGCCGCTTGTGTCTTTTCTTGCGTCTATTGCCGCTTTGAACGCGATGGCAGAATGCGGGTCAAGCGGCTCGCCGATGCTGTCGTAGGCAAGGCTCATGGCTTCGAGGATTTGCTCGTCGTCGAAACGTTGCGTGCGAAAGAATCGAACGATCTCCGATCGCATGGCAGCCCTCGGCAAGAGGAGCGTCCCGCTTTCTTCCGCTTGCTCGCGCACCTTTTTCCATTTGCGCACGCTTTCGCCGAGGCTGCGGAAAAGGAGACGCTCGATATTGTTCGGGGTCATGATGTCGATGCTGGGGGCAAGGCTGGGTACGACCTCACCGCGCGCTGCCGAGCCGTTTTGAAAAAGGTTATGCAGGAAGTCGTTGTGGCTGACCGCGAGCGTGAGACCATCGATGTTTGCCCCCAGCTTTTTGGCAACATAGCCGGCATAGGCGTTGCCGAAGTTGCCGCTGGCGAGCGCGAAACGCACCGATTTGGCGTGACGAGGAATCTGTTGCGCCGCGTAGAGGTAGACGGCACTTTGAACGGCGATGCGAATCCAGTTGAAAGAGTTGACCGCCGCTACTTGTCCGCGCGCTTGAATCGCTTCCGATTGCACCACCGTTTTGACCAGACGGAGGCAGTCGTCGTAGCTGCCCTCGACGGCGATGTTGCAGATGTGCGGGCTTTGAACGCAAGTCATTTGCTTGCGCTGCAGCGCGGAGATACGGTCTTTCGGATGCAACATAAAGAGCCGAACGCCGCGAACGGCTCTCAGTGCCTCGATTGCGGCGGATCCCGTGTCCCCAGAAGTTGCGCCGATCACGATCAGCAGCCGTTTCCTCTCTGAGGCAAGGGCTTCCAAAAGCTGCCCGTAGAATTGAAGCGGGATGTCCTTGAAGGAAAGCGTCGGTCCGTGGAACAGCTCCAGCAACCAAAGGTTGCGCGCAACCTCGCGCAAAGGAACGACGGCGCGGCTGTGAAAAGTTTCAAAGGCTTTGTGAGCGATCGCCGTAAAATCGAGGTGCGCCAAACTGCGCCGTCCGGCGAAAACGCCCACCACCGCTCCCACAACCTGAGGAAAGGTGGGGTTCGTCGCAAGGAAGCCTCGCAGCCGTCTGCGGTGCGGCCAGCTTGTGGGCTCGTAAAGTCCGCCGTCGGCAGCGAGACCGCTGCTGAGAATATCCGCAAAGGTCTTCCTCTCGCCTCCGCGCGTAGACTTGTAGTGCGTGTAGTTCATGTTGCTTTCTCGATGGCGTTGTCAGTATACAAGGCAAGTTCTAAGACTCGTCCAAGCTGTTTGTTGTCTAGGCTCACGCTTCCCCCACTCTACCCCTTTGCATAGCGCGACGCAACACCAGCAAATCGTGCCACGCCGCAGCCTTTTTGGCAGGCGTGCGCAACAGGTAGGAGGGATGGAACGACGCCAGCGCGACGACGGGCGTAGCGTCGAGCGTGAGCGGAAAGAATTGTCCGCGCACCTTCGAGATGCCTCTGCGTTCGCCCAAAACATTTTGCATCGCAACATTGCCGAGCAAAAAAAGCCAACGCGGTTTCACAAGCGCCATGTGGCGCAGGAAGAAG
>JABAAD010000052.1 GCA_014238935.1 Alphaproteobacteria bacterium | reverse complement strand
GCTCTCCCCTTCCAGCGTCAGGACAAGATCAAAGCCGTCGCGGCTGTAGGTCGCAGAGGCGGCAAAGGACAGCGAGGGTAGAGAAGAAGAAAAGTTGTCGGAAGACAAAAGACGCGCTTCAAGGTCGATAGAGCGATCACTGTCAAGGGTAGAGCTATCAAGGGACAAGGCTTCGATGTCAAAGCTGTAGTCACCAGGATCTTCGGCAGGGTTGCCGTTAAATGTTTCTTTGGACATGGTCGTCTCCTCTTGGGTCGTATCGAAATTGGCGTTGAATTGGGCGACAAGTTGGACAGGGCTTCGAAAAGTTTCCTATTGTTCTACCCATCCTTCACCTATTCTTCTCCTGTTTCCCCCGTTTGTTCTCCCCCGCGTAACTTTGCTACCACCCCTTACGCTCGCTCGATTGTGGCGGGTCGGAGGGGGTGAGTCAAATCACGATTGCGTGAATCGTGTTCACATTTTTGTGAAGAGAGAAGGCAAAGTTCAGGTTTTTCAAGCTTTTCACGCCTTAGGTCGTATGCTCTCGTGCTCTCGCTGCCTCGATACAACTTTGTTCTTCGGCAAGCCGAACACGCGCGTTTTCTCTCTCGCGTAACAGGAAAATGTTGCCGTTTTGTTCGATGAAAACCTCTGCGATACGCGCGCGCGCGTTGTAGTCGCTCGCCATCACCGCGCCGTAAGCTCCCGCCAAGCACAGCGCGAGCACATCGCCTGTTGCGACTTCTGCCAGCCCCTCGTGTTCTCCGAAGGCATCGCTGCTCTCGCAGACGGGTCCGACGACCCAAGTTTTTGTCGCCTTCGTGCCAGAGTTCGTGATCGAGGCGGGTTTGTCTTTGCAAACGACGGGGCAAACGACGGGCAACAAGCTGTGGTGCGCGTCGTACAGCGCGCATCGTAGGAAGTCGTTCATTCCTGCGTCGACGACAAGACAAGTCCTGTCTGCGATGCGTTTCACATCGATGACGCGCGTAAGGAGCAATCCTGCCGTTGCTGCGATCGCGCGCCCCGGCTCGACGAGAATGCGCGTCTTGTCCGCGAGGAAGGGGGCAAGCCACTTTTCTGCAGCACGAGCGTAGAGCAGCGGCGAGGGTGAGGCTGTTCCGCGCGCGTCGATTCCGATGCCGCCGCCCAAATCGATACGCCGCACAGGTAGCGACAAGGTTTGCATCTTCTTTGCCCATTCGGCAACGAAGCGAAAGATTTTTTCGAAGAGCGCAAGGTCGCAAATCTGCGAGCCGCAATGGACAGCCACGCCGTCGAAGGCGATCCCTTGCCAAGTGCGTCGCCAAAGCTCGAGCGCGTGTTCGGGGGTAATGCCGAACTTGTCCGTTTTGCGTCCCGTAGAAATTTTTTCGTGTCCCCCCGCCGCGATGTCGGGCGTAAGACGCAAGGACACCGAGGCGAGAGTGCCTTGCTGCTCGGCAACCTTGCTCAAGCGTCGCAGCTCCGATTCCGATTCGACATTGATATGGCGCACGCCCTGCTGCAAGGCAGAGCGAAGCTCGAAGTCGCTTTTGCCGACACCCGAAAAGACGACGCGCTCAGGATCAACGCCGCTCGCCAACGCGCGCAGCATCTCACCCTCGGAGACGATGTCGAAGCCGCAGCCCACCCGAGCAAGCGTTTGCAACACGCGCAGACGGTCGTTCGCCTTCACAGCGTAAGCTACTAGCGCTCTCTCGCCGAAACAGCTTTGCATGCTCTCGCACCAAGCGCGCGCTTGTTGCTCCAAGGGTTCTTCCGCATAGACATAGAGCGGCGTGCCGAAGCGTGTCGCAAGCTTTGTCAGAGATTGTCCGACAAAGCACAACGTGCCACGACGACGCTCCAATCCGACGGGCAGAGAACCGACAAGGCGAGATTGTGTTACGGACACGGCGAAAAATTAGCGCGGGGGATAACGCGGTTTTGCAACATCCTCGGCAGGCAGAGGAACCTTGCGAACACCACAGCCCGAAAGCGCGCCGCTCCAAAGTAAAGTTGCGCAAAGCATCAACGCCACAACGAAGAGACGAGGCTTGAAAAGCCCGTCAATGATCTTCGAGCGTGCTTTGACCCTCATCCTTTCGCAGGGATTTCGGATAGAGTTTCGGATAGAGTTGCGTTTTTTTTCAAGCGCGCGACCTGCTCGCGTACGCGCTCAGGAGCGCTAGCACCGAAGGCGTTGCGCCTTTGGAGCGCGTTTTCGACGGTGAGGCTGTCCAACAGTTTTTGCGAGACGGCGGGAAAGATTTTTTGCGCCTCATCGATCGGTATTTGGCGAAGCGTTTTGCATCCGCACGCCTCGGCTTTTCGAACGATCTCTCCTGCAACGGCGTGCGCGCTACGAAAGGGAAGGTCGTGTTCGAAGACGAGCCAATCTGCCAAGTCGGTCGCCTCAGGAAAACCCGCAGCCGCCACCTCGTGCATGCGCGCGCGATCGGGAGTCAATCCCGCGACGGTGGCGGTGAGTGCATGCAGCGCGAGCCGTACCTGATCGAAGGAATCGAAGAGCGCCGCTTTGTCTTCTTGCAAGTCTTTGGCATAAGCGAGGGGTAGAGCCTTGACGACACCCAAAAGGGCAACCAAATTTCCGCAGAGTCGCGCAGCCTTTGCGCGTGCCAACTCTGCGCCGTCGGGGTTCTGCTTTTGCGGCATGAGGGAAGAGCCCGTGCTGGTCTCGTCGCTCAAGCGTACGAAGGCAAAGGGAGTGGATGCCCACAAGACGATGTCCTCTGCCAAGCGCGAGAGGTGGGTTGCAAGAATCGCCGCAGCGGCGAGAAACTCGAGGACGAAATCTCTTGCAGAGACGGCATCCAGCGAGTTCTCCATCGCGTGTCGCAATCCCAATGCTCGTGCAAGCCTGTGGCGGTCGATCGGCAAGGCACTGCCGGCAAGCGCGCCAGCCCCCAACGGCGACTCGGCACTACGCGCGCGCGCGTCGTTCAGTCGCGCTCGGTCGCGTGCCAGCATCGTGTGGTAGGCGAGGCAATGGTGCGCGAAGGTGACAGGTTGTGCGCTTTGTAGGTGCGTGAAGCCCGGCATCACCCAGTCGATCGTCTTTTCGGACTGCTCCAAAAGAGACCTTTGCAAGGATGCAATGTCCTCGTCGAGCGTATCCGTAGCGCTCCGCTGCCATAGGCGCAGATCGGTCGCAACTTGGTCGTTGCGGCTGCGTCCCGTGTGCAGGCGTTCGCCGTCCTCGCCGATGAGCGCGCACAAACGCGCCTCGATGTTCATGTGGATGTCTTCCAGCGCCTCGTCGAAGGGAAATGTTCCTTCTTGAAGCTCGACGCCGATTTGTTTCAGTCCCTTCTCGATCCTCTGCGCTTGGTCGCAGGTCAGCACCTTGCAGCGCGCGAGCTCGCGTGCGTAGGCGAGCGAGCCCTGAAGGTCTTCGCGCCACATTCTTTTGTCGATGGAGAGGGATTCGTTGATGGCGCGCGTCGGCGTATCAGGCGTGCTTTGAAAGCGTCCGCCCCAAATTTGATGAGCTTGCGAGGCTTTTGTCTTGCGGCTCTCTGCGTCGTCGAAGTCCTTCACAAAGGTTACAGGAATCGTGCGCGCACACCTTCCAAGGCGAGGGCAAGGGCGGGGGGCGTGCCTTGTTCGCGGACATAGAGCGTAAGCGCTGCCCCGTTTCTTGCCGCATCAGGGGCAAAGAACAGAAAGCGCACGCTGTTGTCGTTGTCGACGAGGTCGTCCAGTTTGTTGCGCAGATCTTCGTAATCCAAAGTCAGCTTGCGGTCGTCGCTGTAGCTCTTGTTGTAGCCTTGCTGAGTTGCTTCGATCACGAGATCGCGGTTCTGCAACGCTTCCAAAATGTTCGAGGCAGCGCTGTTGGTAAAGTCTGCGTTTTCGAAGACGAGTTCCACCTCGCGGAAAGGGCTGTTGTATTCTGTCGGCAGAGAAATATCGTAGCGGCGGTATTGGTCTGCCCCCAAAGTCTCAAGGGTCGATACGGAAGGCGTTTCGGGTGTCGTCAAGGCGACGGTTTGGACGCTGCCGCGCGACGCCTTGTCGTCGAGCACCGCTTGGCTGCCGTCGGGGTGACGGAAGGCAATCGCCGAGAAGTAATCGATTTGCTCCTCGTTGTTCAACGCGGGAGGGCTGTATTCAAGCCTTTGATACTCTTCGTAGGTCAGGGTGTGGCGAATCAAGATTCCTTTCGCCGTGCGGCTGGGTAAAATGTTGCCGTCCAACACCAAGCTACCCGTAGGAATTTTGTGGCTTTCAATTTGGAAGTCCGGATCGAAACGCCTTTGCGTTTCGACAAAGGCGGGATCCAGATTGAGATTTCTGCCTTGTAGCGTCACTTGCACATGCGTCGGGATGCCCGCGGCATCTTTTTTCTGTTCGGTTTCTCGCTGTGCGTCGGTCAAGCCGAGTTCTTGTTGTTTCTCTTCGATCTGCGTCGTTGTCAAGCCGACGAAAGAGGAAGAGCGGCGCAGGCGTAGCAGCTTGTCCAAGACCAATTTCTGTGTCGGGGTGTTTGTATCCAAGTCCAAGTGGGCAAGCCTTCTGGAGAGACGCAAATCGATCGAGCCGTCCAGCTTCGTCTCGCTCAGCCCTTGGGGCAAGAGATCCGAGATACGCGGTCGTTGGCTCGTGTCAGGCAGCTCGCCTTCTAGCAAGGCGCGATTCAGTCTGAGCGTCGTCGCTTGCACAATCGCGTCGATGTGCGCCAGCTGCTCTTCTTGCCGCCGTTTCTCTGCCTGGGGGTCGTAGCTGCTGTAGCGATAGGGTTGCGGCTCTTGAGCTTGCGGAGCATTCTCCAGAAGGCGACGCACGCGCTCTTCCGCAGAGACGGGGTTGAATATCGAAGGACGAAACTGATTCTTCGCAATCCGCTCTTGCGCTTGGTGTAGCAGCAGTGCGAAGGCATCGTCCTCGTCCTTTTGTATTTCTCCAAAAAGGCTAAGAGTCACAAAGGAATCGACGGACGTGCCGCCGCCTTGCAAAAGATTTCCTCCCAGAAGGCGTTTCCCTTTGAAGAAAGCCAGCGCGTTTTGCGTGTTTGCGTTCTGCCGCAACAAACGCGCATCACGCGCACGACGAGCTCGTTCGCTTACCGAAGAGCTGGGGTTTTGCGGAGCAACGACATCGCTGGGCGAGGTCAGCCCTTTCACCGCCGTGAAAATATCGTTTGCCATCCTTTCGATCCTCTTTTTTTTGTCAAGACTGTCTCTGCGTTCTACAGAGAAATCTTTGCTTCATCTTCATCCCGTCTTCACTCTGTCGCCTGCTCCTTCATTTGCATTTGCACTTGCACTTTCTG
>JABAAD010000051.1 GCA_014238935.1 Alphaproteobacteria bacterium | reverse complement strand
CGAGCCGCAAGACAGGGCTGCGATTCGACGCGCCGTTGCCTTCTCTGCGCCACGCGTGCGCAGGAAATCTGCGATCTTCTCGTCTTCGATCGCTCGGAAGAGCAACGCTCGACAGCGCGAGCGCAATGTCGGCAAGAGTGCCTCGCTTGCATGGCAGACGAGAAACAGCACCACCCTTCGCCCCGGTTCTTCGACCATCTTCAGCAACGCGTTTGCTGCTTCACGATTCAGCCGATCGGCAGAATCGACGATTCCCACTCGATAGCGCGACACGACGGGGGTCTTGTTCAAAAAGCGCACCAGCTCACGCGACCGATCGACCGTGATCTCCTTCTCGCCTTCGCTTGCGATCACGGCAAAGTCGGGATGCGTGCCGGCGTTGACCTGTTGGAACACGCTGCTGGAAGGCGTCGCGGCGGCGGCAAAGGTTGTCGCAACATCTTCGTGAGCGAGCGCGCTATGTCGAACCAAGAGTGCACGCGCCGCTCGGTAGGCGAAGGTGGCTTTTCCTACCCCGCGCATGCCTTGCAACAACCACGCGTGGGGGAGCAAGCCGCTTTGCCAAGCGTGCAGGAAGGCGCTAGAAGCCTCCTCCTGCCCCAACAGCTGCGAGGACAGACTCGGCGAAGGAAGAAAGCCCTGTTCTTCGCAAGAAGGGAACGAAGAGGGTGACTTTGTCTCAGTCATTTTCTGTTGTGAAGAAATGTTGATCGAGCGTGTTGCATATCTGTTTCGTCACCTCTTCGCTGCTCGCACGAGCGTCGATGATGTGCCATGTGTCTTCTTCTTGCTCGGCGCGCTCCAAGAACAGCGCACGGACATGTTTAAAGAACGCGCGTCCTCTTCGTTCGAAAGGATCGGCAGCCCCTCCTTTTTTGCTCATGCGCGCCTGCGCGTCCGAAGGCGGCAGATCGAGGAGAAAGCCCAAATCCACCTTGATCTGGACTTTGCCCTCGTCGATAGAGTCGCAAGCGATACGATGTAAAGCGATCCGATGTAAATCTTCGAGCGAGGACAAGTCTGCTCCGCCCGCGCCCTGATAGGCGAACCCCGACAAGGCAAAGCGGTCGCAGACGACCCATGTTCCACGCGCCAACGCGGGTGCGATAAGACGCTGCGCATGCTCTCTACGCGCAGCGTTGAACAGGAAGGCTTCGGTTAGAGCATCGGTTTCGTGTTGCAACAGCCAAGCGCGAATGTTTTCGCCCAAGCGCGATCCTCCGGGTTCGAAGGTTGCGATGCACTCGATGCCTCGTTGCGTCACATGTTGGTGCAACCTTCGGGTTTGCAAGCTTTTGCCTGCGCCGTCGATTCCTTCGATCACGACGAACCTGCCGCGCAACCCGTCTCCTTTACCCGTCGCGTGTTTTCCTTGCATCAGCGCAACACGCGCACTTGGCTTTCGGGAAAGCCTGCCTTGTGGAGTCGGTCGAGCAAGGATTCGATCTTCGCGTCGTCGTAGTTCTTGAGAGGACCGAGCAGCAGACGCGTCAAGGTTGGGTCGGGTGCGGGTTTGGCGACGACGGGCAAGTCCCAGCCCAGCGCTTCGAGTTTGTTGCGCGCGCGAACGAGATTGCTCTGTTTTTGGAAGGCAGCGATTTGTGCGTAGACCTGCCAAGGAGCCTCTTTGCTGTCGAGGCTTTGTCTTTGTTTTGTCGATGCGACGGCGGGAGTTACGGCTTGAGCTTGCGGCACGATGCCGAGGGAGGCGGATCTTCTTCCGTACAGGGTTGCCTTTCCTCCCCGTTTCATTTGTTCGGCGAGGCGTTTGCTTTCCTTTCCGAGGATTTGGACATGCACGAGGGTTGTTCCCTGTTTTTCGAATCCGAGCACGCGTGCTGCCTTTCGAGAGACATCCAAGATTCGTCCTTTTGCGAAGGGACCTCGGTCGTTGATTCGCAAGCGCACCGAGCGATTGTTTTGCAAGTTTGTCACGAACACATAGGAAGGCAGAGGCAGCGTGCGGTGAGCGGCACTCAAGGCGTTTTCGTCGAAGATCTCATTGTTGGCGGTGCGTCGATTGTGAAACTTCGGTCCGTACCATGAGGCGATTCCCGTCTCCTTGTAGGCGTAGTCGATGTGCGGCGTGTAGAGTTTGCCTCGGATATGATAGGGATTGCCAATTTTGTAGACGGGCTCGCCCTTGACGACCTCGCGCCCTTGAATGACGCCTCGGTGGCTCTCGCGCAGGTAGAGCGATTGTCCGCAACCCGCAAGCGACAAAGCGACCACCGCCGCCAAGACAACAGGGTGAACAAGAAACGACGCGAAGGCAGAAGTTTTTCTCATAGCCCTTGCCTAGCCCTTTTTGTCGATTCAAGCAAGGGGGAGCAACGGAGGGTGCGGGAGGTCAGAGTCCCAGCCCTTGCAGGGTTTCCTTCGAGGGAAATCCGTCCGCCACGAGTCCCTCGCGTTGTTGGTAGCGTTGCAAAGCCCGTCGCGTCTTGCTTCCGAAGACGGCATCGGCAAGCCCTGCCTTGAAGCCGAGCGCGTTCAGATGTTTTTGCAATCGACGAATATCTTCTTGTCGCAAGTTTTGCTCTACGGGTTTTCTCGACAACGCAGGAGCGCCTTGTAGACGGTCTGCCAACAATCCGACTGCGAGCGCATAGAGGGTGGAGTTGTTCCACCGCAGCAGGCTACGAAAGTTTTCGGAGACGAGAAAAGCCGGTCCTGCTGCGCCTGACGGGACAAGCAATAGGCTCTTGCCGAGGGTTTGAAGTCGCTTTTTTTGTGTTTTGTGCGCGCTTTTGACTCCTTTTTTTTGCCAGAAGGCGTTTTTACGCCATCGTCTGTCGGCGAGCGCGAAGTCGAATCGTTGCGGCAGACGCACCTCCAGCCCCCATGCTTTTTCCTCGCGCCAACGGCTGCGCTTGAGGTAGTGGGCTGCGGAGGTGAGGGCGTCGTCGACATTGTGCCAAACATCGATTTTGCCATCACCATCGCCGTCGCGCGCGTACTGCCAGTAAGTTGTGGGAATGAACTGCATTTGTCCCATCGCCCCTGCCCATGAGCCGAGCATCTCAAAGGGGGGGATGTCCTCGCGTTCGGCGACGAGTAGGGCAGTCAGGAACTGCTTGCGAAAAAAGCCCGCGCGTCTCCCCTCGGCGCTGAGGGTTGCGGTTGCGTGCAGGACGGAAAATTTTCCTGTGATGTCGCCGTATCCGCTCTCCAACCCCCAAATTGCCACTAGGATCTCGCGCGGCACGCCGTACTCTATTTGCAGTCGCTCGAAAAGAGCCGCGTTCTTTTCCAGCTGCTTCTTGCCGCGCGCGATGCGTTTTGTATCCAAACGCCGCGTCGTGTAGCGATGCAAGGATTCTAGGAACTCGGGTTGATAGCGGTCGCGCTCGACGACAAGTGCCAAGATTCCCTCACGCTCCAAGAGCTTTCTCGTCTGTCGCCACAAGTCGCTTGAGACTTTGGCTCGTCGTGCGTCTTTGCCCAAGAGGTCCAAGAACTGCGTCGAAAATTTTTCCTGCGCGCGAGCTAACGAAGGCGCAAGCAACAGAGGCAGAGAAACAAGCGACAGAAGAATCGGCAGTCGCAAGGACTTGTCGAAGAGCTTGTGAAGGTGCGAGAGGAGGTGCGTCATTCCTCTCCTCTGGACATGGAGCGACGGGTGAGTCGGGTTTTTCGTCTCTGCCAGTCTCTCTCTGCGATGTCGGCGCGTCGGTCTGCCTTGGAGACGCCTTTTCCCAAACCGAGCGTGACTTTGGCAAATCCCCTAGCGTTGAAAAAGACGGTGAGTGGCACCAGTGTCATGCCTCCGCGTTGGACGGCTCCGACGAGTCTTTTGATCTCGCGTTTGTGCAACAAGAGTTTTCGCAACCTTTTCGGAGCGTGTCGATAGCCCCTGACAGCCTGCGCGTAAGCACCGATGTGGCAGTTCATAAGGAAGAGTTCTCCCTCTTTGAAGATGGCGAAGCTGTCTGCGATGTTTGCCTGCCCTGCGCGCAAGGACTTGACTTCGCTGCCAGTGAGACAAATTCCCGCTTCGAGTTCTTTTTCGATTCGAAAGTTGTGTCGCGCCTTCCTGTTTTGCAAGCGCGGTGCCGCCTGCGCGTTTTGTTGAGGCTTGGCTTTTTGATTTTTGACAGAATTTTTGGCGGACACGGTTTTTTTTGCGCTCTGCCTGTTTCGCCGAGTGCCTTAAGCGGCTTTTTGGGCAGATTTTTGGGCAGTTTTTTGGGCTGCCCTCAAGCGTGGCACAAAAGATTGTTTGTAGCGTGCCACCTCTGCCAACGCTTGCTCGACGCGTTCGCTCGCCGCCGGCGTTGCCTCGACGAGGGGCAGACGCGTGTTCGGCGTTTCAAACAATCCTGCGTGGAACAATCCGTATTTGACGGGTGCAGGACTTGTCTCGCAGAACAAGCCCTTCCACAAAGGCATGAGGGTATCTCTGAGTCTCGCCATTGTTTTTAGGTCACCAGCAAGGTAGCTGTTGTAGAGTTCAACCATCGCTTGAGGAACGAGGTTGGATGCGACGGAAACGCATCCCTCGCCCCCCATCGCCAAGAATGCGCAGAAGGTTGCGTCCTCGCCAGAGAGGAGGGTGAAGTTCTCGCGCAAGCCCGCGCGCGCTATTTGCGTGGTGCGCGCAAGATCGTGCGGCGCCGCGTCCTTGAGCGCGACGACGAGAGGACAATCCTCGACGAGACGCACGACGGTAGGCACTTCCAAATGCACGGAAGTGCGCGACGGCACATTGTAGAGCATGACGGGCAGGTCGGACTTTTCGGCGATCGTGCAGAAATGGGCGTACAAGCCCTCCTGCGTCGGTTTGTTATAGTAGGGGGTGACTTGCAGGGTTGCCTGCGCGCCTGCCTGTTTGGCAAAGCGCGCGAGGTTGACGGCTTCGAAGGTGGCGTTTGCGCCTGCGCCTGCGACGACGGGAACGCGTCCTGCGGTGTATTCTACGCAGAGCGCGATGACGCGTTTGTGTTCTTCTGCGTCTAGCGTAGGCGATTCGCCGGTTGTTCCGACAGGCACGAGTCCCTGCACGCCCGCTTCGATTTGATACTCGACGAGTTTGCGGTAGGAGGCAGCATCGACCTTTCCTTGCTCGTCGAAGGGGGTCGCAAGCGCGGTGAAGATGCCGCGGAAGGGAGCCGTCTCTACCATAACCTCAAAGGTAGCACAGAGGAGAGACGAGAGCAAGCAACACAGAAACAAAGCCCCCGTCAATAAAGAAGTTCAAGGAAACTTCATCTCTTGTCCTTCATTCTTTGTCGATGCGCCTTGTCCAATAGAAGATTATCGGCAAGAATAGGGCTGTCGGCGCAAGCCAAGCGATCCATATTGGCTCG
>JABAAD010000004.1 GCA_014238935.1 Alphaproteobacteria bacterium | reverse complement strand
GAAAAGATCCCGAAGGACTCTTTCCCGCAATCCTCGGACACGAAGGAGCAGGCATCGTCGTCGAGATCGGCGCAGGCGTCACCTCGCTGAAAAAAAACGACCATGTCATTCCTCTCTATGTCCCCGAATGCCGAGTTTGCGAATACTGCACATCAGGTAAAACCAACCTCTGTCAAGCCGTCCGAACAACGCAAGGAAAAGGCGTCATGCCCGACGGAACCTCCCGACTTTCCCTCGACGGAAAACAACTGCTCCATTACATGGGAACCTCGACCTTCTCCGAATACGCCGTCATCCCCGAAATAGCCCTCGCCAAAATTCGCACGGACGCTCCCTTCGACAAAGTCTGCTACATCGGCTGCGGCGTCACGACAGGAATCGGCGCCGTCATCAATACCGCCAAAGTCGAGCCCGGAGCACAGGTCGTCGTTTTCGGACTGGGAGGCATCGGACTCAATGTGGTACAAGGCGCAAGGCTCGTCGGCGCAGCAATGATCGTCGGTGTCGATACCAATCCGAAGAAAAAAGCGCTCGGCGAACAATTCGGCATGACGCACTTCGTCAATCCGAAAGAACTCGACAAAAGCGACGACCTCACAGACCACCTCGTCGCACTCACGAAAGGCGGAGCAGACTACTCTTTCGAATGCATCGGTAATGTGGCAACGATGCGCCAAGCCCTCGAATGCTGCCACAAAGGATGGGGGGAGAGCGTCATCATCGGGGTCGCGCCCGCAGGCGCAGAAATAGCCACAAGACCCTTCCAACTCGTGACAGGACGCGTTTGGCGCGGTACCGCCTTCGGCGGCGCGAAAGGAAGAAGAGATGTTCCCAACATCGTCAACTGGTACATGGACGGCAAAATTCAAATCGATCCCATGATTACGCACACCATGTCGCTGGAAAATATCAACGACGCTTTCTTGCTCATGGAACGCGGAGAATCGATCCGCTCGGTCGTGCGGTTCTAGGCTATCGTGCTTGTCAAAACCGAAAGCCTCTGCTTCGAAGGAAGACAACTCGTCCTTTCGCACGAAAGCGAAACGCTGGGCTGTTCGATGACGCTGGGGCTGTTCCTGCCGCCACAGGCGAAAGAACGCGCCGTTCCGCTCCTCCTCTACTTGTCAGGGCTGACCTGCACTTGGGAGAATGTCTCGACGAAAGGTTTTGCGCAAAGTCCTTGCGCGCAACACGGCATCGCTTTTCTCGCTCCCGACACAAGCCCACGCGGAGACAACATCGCCGACGACAAGGCTTACGACTTGGGACAAGGCGCAGGATTCTACCTCGATGCAACCCAAGCGCCGTGGAAGCAAAACTTTCGCATGCGCTCCTACATCGAACAAGAGCTGCTGGCAAAACTCGCCGAGGTAGACACGCTCGCGCTCGATACAACGAGAATCGGCATTACAGGACACTCCATGGGAGGACACGGCGCGCTCACTTGCGCCTTGCGCAATCCGCAAAACTATCGCTCGCTTTCTGCCTTCGCTCCCATCGCCGCGCCCTCGCAATGCGCGTGGGGACAAAAAGCCTTCAACGCCTATCTGGGAGACGACAAAAAAACATGGATGCCCTACGATGCATGCGAACTCGCCAAAACGACGGAGTGGAACAAACCCATCCTTGTCGATCAAGGCGAGGCGGACGACTTCCTCGAAGAACAGCTGAAACCTCATCTCTTGGAACAAGCCTGCCGAGAAAAAGGGATCGCCTTGAACTTGCGCCGCCAACGAGGCTACGACCACAGCTATAACTTCATCACGACCTTTATGGCAGACCATGTCGCGTTTCACGCAGAACAGCTTTCGTAGAAAATCCATGCGTTTCAAGAAAACAATGCCGAAAAAAATTCTGACAAACCTGTCGGTCGCGCTCGCCGTCTTGACGCTCTTCTTGTCGTTGCCTCTTTCGTCGTCGCACGCGGTGGTCTTCGCCAAGCGTGTGCACGGACTTGCTCTCTATGGCGAAGTTGCGCTCAAGCGCGGTTTCAAGCATTTTCCGTATGCGAACCCGCGTGCGCCTAAGGGAGGGAAGGTTGTTTTAGGCACGCAGGGCGGCTTCGATTCGTTCAATCCCTACAGCCTGAAAGGACGCACACCGGCAGGGCTCGGACTGCTGTTCGAAAGTCTCACTGTTTCTGGAGACGACGAGGCTTTCTCGCGCTACGGCAGGCTCGCCTCCTCCATGCGGCTCGGCAAGGAGGGCGACAGCATCACCTACTTTCTCAACTCGAAGGCGCGTTGGCACGACGGCAAGCCCGTTGTGCCTGAAGATGTCATCTTCAGTTTTGAGGCAGCGCTCGCCGAGGGAGCGAACCCCCTCTATCGCCAGTACTACGCGGGGATCGAGGGCATCGAGAAAAGCGGCGCGCGCGCGGTCACCTTTCGCTTTGCCCAAAGTATTGCTGAGGGTAACCGCGAGCTGCCCCTGATCATCGGCGAGCTGCCGATCGTAGCTCAGCACGACTGGCAGAACCGCGACATCGCTGCGACAACCCTCGATCCTCCGCTGGGCAGCGGTCCGTACAAGATCGGTAACTTCGAGGCAGGGCGCACCTTCACACTCGAGCGCGTCAAAAATTACTGGGGAGCCCAAGAAGGTTTCGCACGAGGACTCTACAACTTCGACACCATCCGCTACGACGACTACCGCGACGCCAATGTGATCGTCGAAGCGCTGAAGGCAGGCAAGATCGATTTTCGCAACGAAAACTCTTCCAAAGCATGGGCAGTCTCCTACAAGGGCGACGCCTTGACGCAGGGACGTTTGATCAAAAAGCTCGTGCCGCTCGATCTGCCGCAAGGCATGCAGGGCTACGCCTTCAACCTGCGCCGCGACCTGTTCCGTGATCCTGCCTTGCGCGAAGCGATCGCGTATGCCTTCGATTTCACTTGGTCGAACAAAACCCTCTTCTACGGTCAGTACAAGCGTACGCGCAGCTATTTCGACAACTCGTCGTTGGCTGCGACAGGCGTGCCGAAAGGCAAGGAGCTCGCGCTGCTGAGCCCTTACCGAAAAGAGCTGCCCGCGCGCCTGTTTTCAGAGCCCTACGATCCTCCGAAAAGCGACGGCACGCCGCGCGGCTTGCGCAAAAACCTGCAACACGCCGACCGTCTGCTCTTCGAGGCGGGCTACAAGATTGCAGACGGCGTGCGTTTGACACCGCAGGGAAAGCCGATCGTCTTCGAGCTGCTTTTGTTCGATCCTCTGCAAGAACGCATCGCCTTGCCCTTTGCCAAAAACCTGCAACGCCTCGGTATTACGATGCGCGTGCGCACGGTGGATGCTGCGCAGTATGTGGCGCGACTGGAAAAGTTCGACTACGACATATTGGTCGCTGCTTGGGGACAGAGCTCCTCGCCGGGCAACGAGCAGCGTGCCATGTGGACGTCGCAGGCAGCAGAGCTGCGCGGCAGTCCGAACTACACGGGAGTAAAGCATGCCGTCCTCGACGCGTTGGTCGAAAAAGTGATCGCGGCAAAAGACAGAGATGAGCTGGAGACGAGCGTGCGGGCGCTCGATCGCGTCTTGCAATGGCAGTTTCTCGTCGTGCCGCACTTTCACATTGCAAGCGCGCGTATCGTCTATTGGGATCGATTTGGCATGCCGAAACGTTTTCCTCGCCAATCTGCTCCCAGTATTTCGACCTGGTGGCTGCGCGATGCGGGTTAGCGGAGTGCCCGCGTTCCACAGAGTATTCGGCGTATGCGCACCTATCTGTTGAGACGTCTTTTGTTGGTCTTTCCGACTCTGCTGGGGGTCTTGTTGATCAACTTTGCGATCGTGCAATTCGCACCCGGAGGACCTGTGGAGCGGTTGCTCGCGCGCTTCCACAACGCCGACATCGACTCTGCCGTGCGCTTGTCGGGAGCGAGCGCAGGCGAAGTGCAGTCCTCGTCTGGCGCGGGAGCCGCGGCGCAAGGAGGTTCCACCTATCGCGGCGCGCGGGGGCTGGACGAAAAGTTCGTGCGCTCGCTTGAGAAGCAGTTCGGTCTCGACAAGCCCGCGCATGTGCGCTTCGTTGCAATGTTGAAAAGCTACCTAACCTTCGATTTCGGCTCGAGCTTCTACCGCGACCGAAGTGTGCTCGCGCTGATCGCAGACAAATTGCCCGTATCGATTTCGTTGGGACTTTGGACGACGTTGCTCGTCTATGGGGTGTCGATCCCGCTCGGTATTCGAAAGGCAGTACGCGCGGGATCGCCCTTCGACGCGTGGAGCAGCTTTCTGCTCGTGATCGGCAATGCTATTCCCGCCTTCCTTTTCGCCATTCTTCTGATCGTGCTTTTCGCAGGGGGCTCCTTTTGGTCGTTGTTTCCGCTGCGCGGACTGACCTCCGATAACTTTGCCGAGCTGTCTTGGGGAGGAAAGGTTCTCGACTATTTTTGGCATCTTACCCTGCCGCTCGTCTCGATGACGATCGGAGGTTTTGCAAGCCTCGCGCTGCTGACGAAGAACGCCTTTCTCGACAACATGACGGCGCTCTATGTCACGAGTGCACGCGCGAAGGGAGTAGGCGAGCGCAGGCTTCTGTACGCGCATGTTTTTCGCAACGCCATGCTGATCGTGATCGCGGGCTTTCCCGCCGCCTTTGTCGGCATTTTCTTCACCTCGACCGCCTTCATCGAGATCGTTTTCTCGCTCGACGGTTTGGGGCTGCTCACTTACCAAGCGGTGATCGAGCGCGATTACCCCGTCTTTTTTGCAACCCTCTACATCTTCTCGTTGCTGGGGCTCTTTTTGGGTATCGTCACCGATCTCACCTATCGCTGGGTCGATCCGCGTATCGACTTCGAGGCGCGCGCCTTGTGAGTTTTCGCGCGATCGCTTTCCTGTCGTTTCGCCCAAGGGCTCGTTTGCAATCCTTGCGTCGTGCCGTGCGAGGATGGCTTTCGGTTCCGCATCGCCAAGCGGCGATCGCACGCTTTCGCAAGAACGCGCGCGGCATGTGGTCGCTACGCATTTTTCTGCTCTTGACGCTCATCAGCCTTTTCGCTGAGTTTTTGGCAAACGACCGTCCGCTCGTGGTCGTCTACAAAGGCGCGCTCTACTGTCCTTTGGTGAAGGACTATCCTGAGACGACCTTCGGCGGTTCTTTCGCCACCGCGACCGACTACCACGACAGCTTCGTAGCCGAATCGATTGCCCGCGAGGGCTTTGCTCTGTGGCCGCCGGTGCGCTATCGCTACGACAGCCACAGCTTGGACTTGACGGGACCCGCTCCCTCCGCGCCGACGACGAAGCACTGGCTGGGTACCGACGACCAGGCGCGCGATGTGCTCGCGCGTCTGATCTACGGGTTGCGTCTGTCGCTGTGGTTCGGCTTGACATTGGCTCTGTGCGCTTCCCTGATCGGCGTGGCTGTCGGGCTGCTGCAGGGTTATTTCGCAGGAAAACTCGATCTGTGGGGGCAGAGGTTCATCGAACTATGGAACGCCATGCCGCAACTCTACATCCTGATCATCTTGGCGAGCGTGATTACGCCCTCGCTGCCGTGGCTGCTGTTTCTCATGGTGCTGTTTGGATGGACAGGGCTCGTCGGACTCGTGCGTGCCGAAGCGTTGCGCGTACGCAACTTCGACTATGTGCGTGCTACACGCGCCTTGGGTGCGTCGCACGCGCGCATCATGCTGCGGCATGTCTTGCCGAACGCGCTGGTGGCGACGCTCACCTTTGCGCCGTTCATCGCGGCAGGCGCGTTGGTGACGCTGACGGGATTGGATTTCTTGGGCTTGGGATTGCCTCCTGGCTCCGCCTCGATCGGCGAGCTGTTGGCGCAGGGCAAGAACAACTTGCAAGCGCCGTGGCTGGGACTGGCGGGCTTTTTTGTGATCGCCTCCCTTTTGAGCCTGATGGTCTTCATTGGCGAGGCGTTGCGCGATGCCTTCGATCCGCGTCGCTAAGGGAATTTTCCGCCGCAAGCCCCCTCTCTTGGAGGTGCGCAACCTGTCGGTTGCGACAGAGACAGGGGCGCGCCGACTTCTGCAGGAGGTGAGCTTTTGCTTGGAGGCGGGAGAATGCTTGGCGCTTGTCGGAGAGTCGGGAGCGGGCAAATCTCTGACGGGATTGAGCCTGCCCCAGCTGCTGCCCGCGGGACTGCGCCTAGTAGGAGAGGTGCTCTTCCAAGGCGAGCAGCTGGTGGGACAATCGGAGAAAGCTCTCCGCAGCCTGCGCGGCAGAAAGATCGCCATGATCTTTCAAGAACCCCTCAGCGCCTTGAACCCGTTGCATCGTGTCGAAGATCAAATAGCCGAGTCGCTGCTGGTGCACGACGCCTCCATCAGCAAGGCGCGCGCGCGCGCTAAGGCGAGGGAGTGGATGCGTCGTGTCGGCATTCCCGATGTAGAGCATCGAGCGCGCTTCCTGCCGCACATGCTCTCCGGCGGGCAGCGGCAGCGCGTGATGATCGCCATGGCGCTCGCCAACGCGCCCGATCTTCTGATCGCAGACGAACCCACGACAGCGCTCGATGTGACGCTGCAGGCGCAGATATTGCGCTTGCTCAAAGAGTTCCAACGCTCTCTCGGTATGGCGATGCTGTTCGTCACCCACGACTTCAGCGTCTTGCGCAGCGTCGCCGATAGGGTGGCGGTCATGCGCGCAGGACGCATCGTCGAGCAGGGGGCGTTGCAAGAGGTATTGCGAGCGCCTCGCACTGCCTATACGCGCCGTTTGATCGCAGCCGAGCCCAAAGGAAAGGCGGAGGGTAAAACGAGGAATAAGGCGGACAAGGCAGCAGGGCAAGGATCAAAGCCGACAGCGCGGCGGGTTGTCGATCCTGTCCTTTCGGTGGAGGATCTGCGCGTCTCCTTTCCTTTGTCGGTGGGGCTTTTCGGCAAGGTTCGAGAAAACTTCGAGGCACTGGCGGGGGTCGGGCTGTCTCTTTCGCGCGGCTCTTGTTTGGGCATCGTCGGAGAGTCGGGATCGGGCAAATCGACGCTCGGACTCGCCTTGTTGCGATTGGTCAAAGCGCGCGGGTCTGTCCTGTTCGGCGAGGCAGAGGAAGATCTGTTGCGGGTGTCCAACGCGCGTCTGAAGCGTCTGCGTCGTGATTTGCAGATCGTCTTTCAAGATCCTTTCTCCTCGCTGTCGCCGCGCATGGCGGTAGGAGACATCGTTGCGGAGGGTCCCGACATTCACGGCTTCTACAAGTCGGCACAACAGCGCGAGCGCGCCGTTATTTCAAGCTTGCGCGAGGTGGGTTTGGAGCGTGAGGCAGCGTCGCGCTATCCGCACGAGTTCTCGGGCGGACAACGTCAGCGAATTGCGATTGCGCGCGTGTTGATCATGCGCCCTCGGCTGTTGGTGTTGGACGAGCCGACCTCGTCGTTGGATGTGACGGTTCAAGCGCAGATTCTCTCGTTGTTGCGCGATTTGCAGCGCAGGTTGGACTTGGCGTATCTGTTCATCAGCCACGATCTGCGAGTCGTGCGCAGCATGGCGCAGGAGCTTGTGGTGATGAAGGAAGGAAGGATCGTCGAGGCGGGCGCGACAGAGCGTGTGATCGCGCACCCGCAGCATGCTTATACGAAAACGCTTATCGAGGCGGCTTTTGGAAAGCCCATCGCAATCTCGCGTAGGTGAGGAGCGCACCAAAGGCTGTGGCGACACCCAGATCACGTGTTTTGATGAGAAGAGGCAATATGCTTTCAGGCTTGTTCCAAATGGAGAGAACATAGCTGATCCACAAGGCGAGCAAAGAAGCAACAACAATGCTCAAAGCAACGGAAGCGACGAAAGCACCGATCCACAACAACAACACGAAAGATGGAACTTTTTTTCTAATTCCCTCCCATAAAGCCAAGCCTACTTCTTCTTTGGCTTTTCCGACGGGGTCGCCTTTACGGGTGTCCTTTTCTTCTACTCTTGCTGATTTTTTGGTATCGTCCTCTGTCTTTGGGTCGACTTGTTTTTCGGCAGATTCTGCAAGAGCCTCAAGAAGCTCTGCTAGATTGTCGCTCTTGCTCATAAAATGCTGTTAGTTTCAAGAGGCTTTTGGGCGTTTGGGGTGTAACAGATCTCTGAAGTATTTCTCGATCTCTTCTTTTTTCAGGGCAACACTGCCTCGCTTGTTGGCTTTGTCCCAAGGCGAGCCTGCTTCGTGCGTCATGGCGATCAGCTTGTGTCTCGTCAAGTTTCCATAGGCTCTCCAGATCTGCAGGAGGATTTTGTAAGCCTTGTCTCCAGCATGGATTTTTTCTACCCCGAACTCTCCGTCGTTCTTCAAAGAGCGCGAATAGTTTTCAATGGGCTTGTTGCCTAAAAACTTGAACTCCCAATAGAGCGACTCGATGACAGGACCGTAGCGATAACGGCGAATAGGATGCTCGGTCGTGTTGAAGAGCTCTTGTCCCAACACGGCGAATGTCCAGCCGTAAGCGAAATAGACCAGCTTTTGCAACTTCAGCATCGTCAAATCGCTCCCTTCCTCCGCCGCGCAGTCCAAAAAGAAGTTCGCCACATGCGACGGCGTGTAAGGGAGAGGTGAAGTGTCGGTTTTTTTCGTTTCTTTCGTCATGGTCGTCTAGCCTCCTTCCTTCCTCCTTCCTTCATTAGCCTAGCTTGCCTTCAGACAGAGAAGCTTCAAGGGGAAGGTAGCAATAATGCTACTTTGCTTTGTAAACACACTAGACGCGTTTGCGGTCTAGTGTCAAGAAGAAAAGCCAAAAAGACAAGAAAAAAATGCGAATAAAAAAAGCAAAAAGCAAGAGATTTCGGCGAGCAATGGCACAAAATATGCTCTTTGTAGGCAGAAAGGTCGGTAGAGGAGCGAGAACGAACGAATCATCTTGACGCTACACGAATCGGCAGGCATGAGTCTCACAAGGTCGCGTGAAATAGGGGGGTATGCCCACTTCCGGACTCGAACCGGAATGGCGATTCCTCGCCGAGGGATTTTAAGTCCCTTGCGTCTACCTATTCCGCCAAGTGGGCTTTGGCTTCGGACAATGGGGCGTTGGGCGAAGGGGTTTCCATCCGATGCTCTCGTTGTGCCAACGCCAATCCTAACCCAGCGCGCCGATGTCGACAAGCCATAACCCCTCCGACCTCTCCTCACCGGAACAGAGCGAGCCTGCAAGCCCGCCAACGCATGAGGTTAGGATAGACGAGGCTAGAATACATGAATCTGGGACAAAGGAGCCTATGGTCAAGGAGGTATCGTATCAAAACGGACTGATGGCGGGCGACGATTTCACAACGGCGCGCGCTGTCTTACAGCAGCGCACGCAGAAAAGGAAACGCTGGCTCTACGGAGCGGTCGCGGTTGCGGCGACGGTTTGGCTGGGGTTGATCGGAGGGTGGCTCTTGCAGGGAGTCTTGCCGTTGACTGCGACGGGTTTCGAGGCGCTGGCAGCATGGTCGCTGGCGGCATCGCCGCTGTTGTTGCTGGCTCTCGTGTGCGCGGTGTCTCTGCGCCAGGTGCAGTCGCAGGAGCAGAGCGGACTTTTTGCCTTGCAGCTCGATCTTTTGACGCAGGGCGAGGAGGGGGAGCGTGTGCGCTCGGCGGGAGCGGCGATGTTGGGGCAAGCCGAGGCGCTGCGCAAAGCCAGCATCGAGGCGGAGAAAATGCTGCACTCGTCGAGCGAGGGAGTCTGCCAAAAGACGGTAGAAATGAAAAAGCTCGCAGAGCGCACCCAAAACGAAGCGCGAGAAATGATGGAGGTGACGAGCGCGTTGTTGCGAGAACGTTTGGCGACGATGGACGAATCGACACGCGGCTCGCTCGAAACTATGACGCGCGTTGTCGAGCGGCTGAACAACAAGGAAGAAACGCTCTCTGTCATCACCTCTCGCTTCGAGGCGCTGAAAGAGGACATGAGCGGTTTGCTGGCAACACGGCGCGGCGAGTTTGTCAGCGTGCTGCAAGCAGAGGTGGAAAAAATGGGCGCCAGTTTTGAAGCCTTTCGAGAAGAGATCGCACGCAATCACACAAACCACTTGCAGCAGCTGCAAAACAACGGCTCGCAGGTCTCGAAGCAGCTGCAACAGATCGCCATGGACAACAGCTCGCGCTTGCAGAACTTCGAGGAGAGCATCGCAGGACAGCACACGCAGATGGTCGAAAACTTTTCAACAGGGCAGAACAGTCTCTATACGCGCGTGCGCGGCGTGCTGCACGACATCACGACGGGGGTCGATCAGCTTGTCAATCGCATCGAATCGCGTCAGGTGCAGATCCGCGAGACTTTGAGCGATCAGACGCAAAAGCTGCAGGGCATCCTGAACAAGTTCAACGCTCAGCACGAAGCCGAGGTGCGGCAGTCGGCGCAAACCCTCATCGCGGCAGGAGAGCAGGTCAAGAAGCGCATTTTCGAGCAGAACTCAGAGTTGAAAGGGCTTTTCGTGCGTACGCTCGAATCGCAGAAGGAGCTGCGAGAGGCTGTCACAGAGCGTCTCGAGCAGGATCGTGAACTTTTGGAAAGCGTCGTCGTCGAGCAAAACGACAAGCTGCACGCCAAACTGCGCGGCAACTTCAGCCACCACAGCGAATGGCTCAACCACCTCGTCCTGTGGCTCGAACAGCAGAACGAGAGCTTGCAAGCGCGTACGCAGGATTACGAAAAATTGTTCGAAGGGCTCTTGGCGCGCACGCTCGGTGCACTGGACACATCAGGACAGGCGATCACGCAGCGGCTGCACGACCTCAGAGAGCATTCCGACAAGACGGGTAGCGCGATGGGACGTTTGTCGGGAACGATCGGTACAGCCCTGGCGGCGATCGAGACACAGAGCCGAAGAGGCTTGTCGGTTGCAGGAGAGCTCAGCAGCAAGATTACCGAAGGAGCAGAAACATTAAACAAAACTACCGACGCGCTGATCACAACAGGACAAACCCTCTCTGAAAATCTGCGCGAGCAGGCAGAGAAGATCGGAGAAGCCACCACATACATTCGATCCGAGCAGGATCAAGCCATCGATGCTATCGCAGAAAAGGCGATCGTACGAATAGAATCCTTTTCCTCCAATGTGCAGGAGCAGACGCAGCAAATCAACGACGCACTCGCAAAAAGGCTCAAAGAACAAGGCGATATCCTGCATCAGTCGATGGCGCACAACTTGCGACAATTCGACCGCTTGGGCGAAAACCTCTCGCACGCGCTCGTCGAGACGAACAACAAGATCTTCGAACGACTCTTGGAACAGACAGGGCTCTTGGAAAAGTCGACATCAGCGCTGGTCTATCAGATCGCCCAGTCGACGAAAGCTCTCGACAGCTCGATCGACCACATGCAGGGTGCCATCACAGGAAACGACAGCAGGATGCAGGATGTCAAACTCTTGGCGCAAAAGCAGTTGCAGTACTTCGAAGCGCTGTTGGAGCGAATAGAGGGGTCGAGCGCGCAAGTGCGGGCGCGTCTGCTTTCCGATCAACGAAAAATCTTTCTCGCCTTCGACGGCGTTCAGGCAAAAAATGTCGAGGCGAGCGGCACCCTCCTTGAGACCAGCGAGCATGCGCTCGAGCGCGCCGAGCAGGCGGGAGATGTTTTGAATACCGTGCAAAAAAGCCTGCAAGGGCATTTGGCGGCGATGAACGAGGTTTCCAACCAAGCGCGCTCGCATGTGAGCAATTTGGAAGAGAAAATTCGCGCGCAGATCGCCCACATCGGACAGGCGCTCGAGGGACACAACAAGACCCTCTCGATCGCCTTCGACCCCACCTTGCGACAGGTCGGGCGTATCGTCGAGGCGATGGACATGCAGGCGGAAAGACTCTACAAGGGCTTTGAAGAGTCGCACGCCCGCGTCTATAAGACGAGCGCGCTCTTGAAACAGCAGGAGGTGCAGATCCAGACGCTCTTCGCCGCCGCCAGCGAGACCATGGGAAAGGCGGAGCAAAGACTCCTGGGCAGCGCGCAGACGATCGCTCGCTCAGCGACAAACTTGGAGCAACAGTCGCAGAAGATCGCGCTGCTGCTGCACAAGCAGACCCAGGCGGTCGAGCAGAGCGCTTCGGGATTCGAGGGGCGCTTGAAGGATATGGGAGCAGCATTGCTCTCGCACCTCGAAGAGTTGCGCACGAGCGGCGAGCAGTTCGCCTCGCGCTTCCGCAACACGGGCAGCGATTTCCGTTCGATCGCCGAGGAGTTGGAGGGCGTCTTGGAGCGTACCGTCGGAAACTTGGAACGCAGCGGAACACGATTCTCCGAGAGCAGCCAGCGTCTCGTCAAGGGGTTGGAGCATACCGACCGCCTGCTCACAGACCAACGCGGCGCCTCCGAGCAGGCGGCGCGCTCCTTCAGCGCCTTCGGAAAACGCGCCGGCGAGACCCTCGTTTCCGTCCAAGAACGCTTCGGCGACACGGAAAGATCTTTCGACAAGGTCGCCGAAGCTATCAGAAACAACATCCAGTCGCTCAGCCGCGCGGTCACCGACGACAATCGCGGGGCTGCCGCCCTGACCGACCAACTGAGCGTTTTGCGCACAGACCTCCACCGCCAATGCCGCGCCCTGGAGACGCTGACCAACAAGGCTTTGGATCGTTTTGAAGCCCTGCCCGCAGATTTGGAACGACACGGAAAAACAATCTTGGCGAGGGTCGATTCGCTGCGTAGCGAAACCGAATCCCTGTCGCAGACCATCGCCGACGATGTGCGCAAGCTGAAGCGCGCGACCGATCCTATCCGCAAGGACATGCGCAACCTGTTTTCGGGAGGGCTCTCCGATCCGCAAGAAACCTTTATGAAAAGCGCGCGTTCCGTCGTCGATTCGTTGCACGCTCAATGCTCCGAGATCGCCCGACACCTCTTCGACGACGACGAGGAAGAGAGCCGCATGCGATTCGACAAGGGCGAACGCAACGCCTACACCAAGCGCATCTTGCAAAACACGACACCCGCCATGCTCGCCAAGATGAACGCTCGCATCGAAGAGCAGCACGAGATCGGGCGTAGCGTCGACTCCTACCAACGCATCTTCGAAGATCTGTTCGAGGGAGCGCAAAGCGTCGATCCCGACAACCTGCTGCCGATGGCCTTCATGTCGTCCGATGTCGGCAAGCTCTACCTTGTCTTCGCGCGTGTTTGCGGTCGAGAGCCGATCGGCTTCGAACGCATGCACTGACCAGGCGAGTCTCGTGAGTGCGAGGGGGGGAGAAAAAAATCAGACCTGCCTGTTGTCGAGCAGGCGCACTTACCACACTTCCTTGCACACTTCCTTGCACCCCTTCTTGCGCACCTTTGAAAAGGGTTGGGTGTGGCTTGCCGGCGCAGGACCTGGCGATCCGACGCTCGTCACTTTGCAACTGTGCGACGCGTTCGACCAGCTGAAGCGCGGCGATTGCGTCGTCTATGACTTTTTGGTATCAGACGAGGTTTTGTCGATGGTGCCAAAGCCCGTCGAGCGTCTGTATGCGGGCAAGCGCGGCGGCAAGCCCTCGCCTTGTCAGGCGGACATCACGCAGACGTTGGTCGCACGCGCGCGCGAGGGAAGGCGCGTCTTGCGTCTGAAGGGCGGCGATCCTTTTCTCTTTGCGCGCGGTGGCGAGGAAGGCTTGGGGTTGGCGGAGGCGGGCGTGCCTTTCCGAGTGTTGCCAGGGCTATCGGCTGCTCCCGCGGGTTTGGCTTACGCGAACATTCCCCTGACCCACCGAGACCACAACTCCAGTGTCACCTTTTTGACGGGACAGGATACGACGGGCGCTCTGCCGCGCAACATTCGCTGGAAAGAACTCGCGCGCAGCGCAGAGGTATTGGTCTTTTACATGGCACTCAAGTCGATCGCAGAACTGACGCGCCTGCTGCTCAAGGAAGGACGTTCGCCTGACGAGCCCGTAGCTTTTTTGCAGAACGCAACCCGACAGGATGAGACGATCGTTGTAGGAAAACTCAAGGACGCGCCCACCCTCGCGCGCGGCTTGAGCCCGCCGGTTGTCTTTGTCATCGGCAGCGTGGTAGAGTTGCGCTCGAGGCTCACTCGCCAAGGAACATTGTAACACGAGAATCGCTTTGACAAAGGAAAGCCAATCTTCACCCCAGCTTCCATACCCCAGCTTCCATATCCCAGCCTCCATGTCCCAAGCCTCCACGCTCTCATACAATGCCGTTACCTTGGACGACATCAAAGCCGCGCTTGCGCGCATCGCTACAGGCATCGTGCGCACGCCTTGCCTGCGCTCGGCGGCGCTTTCGGCGTTGTGCGAAGCGGAGGTGTATCTGAAACTGGAAACCTTTCAACGTAGTGGTTCCTTCAAGGATCGAGGGGCGTTGAACCGTCTGTTACAACTGACGGACGAAGAACGCGCACGCGGTGTCGTTGCGGTTTCGGCGGGCAACCACGCCCAAGCGCTCGCCTACCACTCGAGCAGGCTTGGCATCGAGGCGACCATCGTCATGCCGACGACGGCACCTTACGCGAAGGTTTTGCGCACCAAGGCTTTCGGAGGCAAGGTTGTCCAATGCGGCGAGACTTTGGACGACGGCATGATCATGATGCGCGAGATCCAAGAGGAAAAGGGTGCGCTGTTCGTCTCCCCGTACGACGACGCGCAGGTAGTTGCAGGGCAAGGCACGATTGGGTTGGAGATCGCTCAAGATGTGGAGTCGCCCGATGCGGTCGTCGTTCCGATCGGCGGCGGCGGCATCATCACGGGCATCGCAACGGCGCTCAAGACGGAGGGAGGAAAGGGAGGAAAGACGGAGGTGATTGGCGTTGAGGCTGCGATGTATCCCTCCATGTACAACCTAGTGCGCGGCAAGCAGGCGGAGGTTGGCGGACAGACTTTGGCGGAGGGTATCGCCGTCAAACAGCCGGGTGCAGCGAATGCCGAGGCGGTCAAAAAGTGGGTTGCCGACATTCTGCTTTTGAGCGAACCCGCGCTCGAGTTGGGGGTTGTCACCCTGTTGGAGCAGGGGCGCGTGCTCGCCGAGGGAGCGGGGGCAGCGCCTTTGGCGGCGATGCTCGCCTACCCCGAACGCTTCAAGGGCAAGAAGGTCGTGCTGCTCGTCTGCGGTGCGAATATCGACACGAGACTACTAGCATCCGTTCTGACGAGGACGATGGCGCGACGCAGCTCGCTTGTCCATATCGATGTCTCGATATCAGACCAGCCAGGGATACTGGCGCAGGTGGCGAGCATCTTCGGCGAGGGGGGAGCAAATATCGTCGAGGTCTCCCACCGACGCATGTTCGAGGCATGCGCTGCCAAAGAAGCCGAGCTCGACATCGTCGCCGAGACGAGGAACGAAGAGCATATCCAAGAGTTGCTGTCGAAACTGCGCGCGCAAGGCTTTCGCGCCTCGCGCAGGCGTGGGTTCGACTAAAGGGTTGTTATGAGCTTGCCGAGCTTGCCGCCGCCGCAGACATGCACATGGAAGTGGGAAACTTCCTGCCCCGCATCCCCACCATGGTTGGCGAGAAGGCGGTAACCGCCTTCCTCCAGTTGTAACAATTGCGCGCATTTGTGTACTGCCTGAAAAAATCCTTCGCGCTCGACATTGCTCGCCTTTGCGGCGAAATCCGAAAACGAGCGGTAGCTACCTTTCGGAATAACTAGCGCATGGATGGGGGCTTGGGGCGCAACATCGTGAAAGCACAACGCATGCTCGTCTTCGTAAATTTTGTTGCAAGGAATCTCTCCGCGTAGAATCTTGGCGAAGATGTTGTCGGAATCGTAGGCTTTCATGGGACAAGAATCAGGAACAAGAATCAGAGCGGGTTAGGGGCGATGGGTTGTCTTGTTGCGGCTACGCGCCTCCAGCACGGCGCAGACTTCTTCGGGCGTTGTCTCGCAAGCATACCACAGCAAGCAGAGGTGGTAGAGTAGATCTGCGCTCTCTTCGCACAAGGCTTGCTTTGCGGCGCTCGTCTCTAGCGCGCCGTGCTTGCAACCGAGGGCTGCAATCAACGTCTCGGTCGCTTCCTCTCCCAGTTTTTGCGCCAGGCGTTCGATGCCTTGTTCGAGGCTTTGCTGCGTGTAGGACTGCTCGTCGGCAGGGGCTTGGGCACGCTCGACAACGAGGTTGTAAAGGCTCTCAAGGGTAAAGGAAGAGGTCAATCTCTGTCTGCCTCTATCTGCTTCTGCTGCTTCTGCTCACCACCTTCGGCGAGCGGACCCCTATCTGCAAGGCATCGCTCAAATCGTCAAACCACACGAGAGGGTAGGGGTCTTCCTTGCAGACAAAAAATTCCTCGCCCAAACGTGAGGTGTAATACTCTCGTTTTTCGTCCTCGTGGTCTTTGCGGTAGCCGTAGAGGGTTACCAACTCTTTGAGTTTTCCTCGCTCCAAGGGCGCAAAAAACTCTTCAGGAGGCATGCAGGGTATCGAAGTTGTAGTCTTGTTCGACCACAGAGTGTCTTGCCCGTTGCTTTCCCTTCGCTTTAAATTCTCGGTGCGACGCTATGCCATCCCGCGCCTCTTGTTCGGCTTCGGCTTTCGTAGGACGCTCGACGCAAAAACGCAGGGGTCTCGTGTCGCTGACCGCAAAGTAGGTGCTGTTTTTGGTACCTTCGATGCGAAAGCTGTACTCCCCGTCGCTACAACGCGCCACGCTAGTGGGAAGATGCTCTTCTAGTGTGTCATGGTTCATGGTACTTCTCCTTTACAAGTCTCTTTGTGAGTCTCCTAGTTTGAACTGCTACGCCGAACAGCTACGGCTGAATAGCCGAGCAGCAAGGCGGTAGCTACCCTATTCAACGATATTTTCCGTCTTTTGTCAACTTTTTTGGGAGATGGTGTACTGGGACGCGTAACCTGTCTGTTGCGTGAGCGCGTGCCATTTAAAAGGCACGAGCGCGAGCGCAACAGACATTAAGAGATAAAGATGCGGGGTCTTCGTGGGGGGAGTTGTCCGCTCCCCATATGTGCCTGACAACGCCTTTTTGTCCGTAGAAACGTCGTTCCTTGCCAGCAAGCAAACCCCGCTTTTTTTGTTTT
>JABAAD010000050.1 GCA_014238935.1 Alphaproteobacteria bacterium | reverse complement strand
CCTGAGCTCAACTCGCGCACGATCACAATATCCAACCCGCGCACAAGCTCCGCCTTCAAGCTGGAGGCTTGAGCCAAAGCGTCGAAACAGCGCGCAGGGCGCAGATTCGCAAACAAGTCCAGCTCTTTGCGCAAACGCAACAGCGCCACCTCAGGTCGCTTGTCGCGCGGCGCATCGCGGTCGAACTCGGGTGCACCGACCGCGCCCAACAGGATGGCATCGGCATCGCGCGCCTTTTCCATCACGCGTCTCGGCAGAGGATCGCCTTCCTGCAACCACGCAGCCCCCCCGACAGCCTCCGTCTCCAGCGTGAGCGCGAGCGTTCCCTCTTTCACGAACGCCTCCAAGACGCGCCGTGCTTGCAAGACGATCTCAGGGCCGATCCCGTCTCCGGGCAACAACAGAACAGAATGAGTCTTTTCACTCAGTGGTGTAACCACGGCTGACGAGCGCGTTGTTGTTGTTCGAACGATTCGATCGCCTCCAGTCGCCGCAAAGTGTCGGCGATGGCATCGCGTCCCTCCAACAATATCTTCTTGCGTTCCGAGTCGATGTCGAAGGCGACAACGCCGTCGGGAGTGGTGATCTCCTGACGCTCCAAGTCTATAGAGAAGACAGCGTTGCCGCCGCACTTGGCTTGCTCCATGAGCTTGCGCACCTCCTCCTCAGGCAGGACGATCGGCAGTAGCGCGTTTTGGAAACAGTTGTTGTAAAAGATGTCGGCGAAACGCGAAGCGACGATCACGCGAATGCCGAAGCCGCGCAACGCCCACGGCGCGTGTTCGCGCGACGAGCCGCAGCCAAAGTTTTCGCCCGTAATCAGAATCTTCGCCTTTTGCCACGGCGTTTTGTTGAGCACAAAGTCGGATTTCTTTTCTCCCTCAGGCGTAAAGCGCAGGTCGTAGAACAGAGCCTCCCCCAGCCCGTCGCGCACGACCGTCTTCAGAAACTGCTTCGGGACGATCATGTCCGTATCGACATTTGTCATATCCAGCGGTGCTGCGACGCTTCGGACGGGTTGAAACTTTTCCATTTTGCACTCAGAGGATGTCGCGCACATCGACGAGTTTTCCGCGCAACGCGGCAGCTGCCGCCATGGCGGGGCTCATGAGATGGGTCCTGCCGCCGCGTCCCTGTCTGCCCTCGAAGTTGCGGTTGGAGGTGGAGGCGCAACGTTCCTGCGGCATCAGACGATCTTCGTTCATTCCCAGACACATGGAGCAACCCGCGTCGCGCCACTCGAAGCCCGCGTCTTTAAAAATACGATCGAGCCCTTCTTCCGCAGCTTGCGCCTTGACCAGCCCTGAGCCCGGCACCACCATAGCGTGGACGGAACCCGCTACTTTTTTGTTCTCGACGATCTTTGCGACCACGCGCAAGTCTTCGATGCGCCCGTTCGTGCACGATCCAATGAAGACCCTGTCGATGGCGATCTCGCGCATCGGCGTTCCCGCTTGCAGTCCCATATAATCGAGCGCGCGTCGCAACGCGTTCTGCTGCTGCGTATCGCCCACGGGTTGCGGCACGCTCGCCGTAATCGGCACGACATGCTCAGGGCTTGTTCCCCAAGTCACTTGCGGCGCAATCGATTTGGCATCCAACACCTCCTCGCGTTCGTAATGGGCGTCCGCGTCCGAGGCAAAGGTGCGCCAATAGGCACACGCCTGATCCCACATTCCTGAGGGAGGTGCTAGCGGTCGACCTTGCACATAGGCGAAGGTCGTCTCGTCGGGCGCAATCAGCCCTGCACGCGCTCCCGCCTCGATCGACATGTTGCAGACCGTCATGCGTGCCTCCATGCCGAGCGCCCGCACGCCATCCCCCGCGTACTCGATCACATGTCCCGTTCCCCCCGCCGTTCCGATCTTGCCGATAATCGCCAAGATCATGTCCTTCGCGCTCACGCCGAAGGACAGCTCACCCTCCACTGTGACGC
This sequence comes from Alphaproteobacteria bacterium, assembly GCA_014238935.1. Next base: position 3,419 of record JABAAD010000050.1, on the reverse strand, counting down.
GCATATTGCGCAAATGTCCCACGCGCAATGTTTGCGTCGCCAGCGCATGCTCGACCTCCGAAGTGCCGATTCCGAAAGCAAGCGCACCGAACGCGCCGTGGGTTGCCGTGTGCGAATCGCCGCAGACGATCGTCATTCCGGGCTGCGTCAACCCTTGCTCGGGGCCGATCACATGGACGATCCCTTGCCGAGGATCCTCCAGAGAAAAAAGCGGCACGTCGAAATCTTTGCAGTTGCGCGCAAGCGTCAAGACTTGAAGCCGAGAAGCCTCGTCGTCAATTCCCGCCACTCCCTTGTCGCGGTTCAACGTCGGCACATTGTGATCGACGACCGCAAGCGTCGCGCGAGGATTGCGAACCTTGCGACCCGCCTTGCGCAACCCCTCGAAAGCCTGCGGAGAGGTCACCTCGTGCACCAAGTGACGATCGATATAGAGCAGGGCTCCGCCATCCGCCGTTCGCTCCACGACATGGGCATCCCAGATCTTGTCAAACAGCGTCTGTGCCATCGTTGTCCTCGTGCGTTCTTTTTGTGGTTTCACTCGGACGATCTTCTCGAAGAGGTGTCCTCCTCGACCTCCGCCATCCTCGTGTGTCAATCCCGCTGTTTCGTTTGCTCGTCGGCGTTGTTTTCTGCTTCTTTCTTCGCAGCAAGGGCTAAGTCCTTGTTGCGCGCCGCGATGTTGCGATCTTCGCGTGCACGCGTCATGTCTTCGGCGATGCGCGCCTTCTTGCCTTGCCGCTCGCGCAGGTAATAGAGTTTCGCGCGTCTCACCTGTCCGCGTTGTACGATCTCGATTGCGGCAAGGTTCGGAGAGTAGAGAGGAAAGATGCGCTCGACGCCCTCGCCGTAGGAACGTTTGCGCACGGTGAAGCTGCTACCCAGCCCCGCGTTATGGCGCGCGATGCACACGCCTTCGAAGGCTTGAAGGCGTTCGTTGTTGCCTTCGCGGATGCGCACTTGGACGCGTAGCGAATCGCCTGCGCGAAAGCTCGGCATGGAGGACACGCCTGCATCCTTCTTGCTGTGCGCAAGGGTGGCTTTGGCGATCTGCGCGCGTTCGTAGGCTTCGATCTCAGGGGGGGCAGTCATGTCAACTCGCGGGTCTTGTATTGCACGGAAGGAGGATTCTCGCCTCCTCCTCCGCTCTGCATTCTAGACAGATTTTGTCGTTCTCGTCAAGCCTTCTGCTTTCTCCAAATGCTCTTTCCACAGATCGGGTCTTCGTTCGCGCGTCGCTGCGTGTGCCTGCTTCGTTCGCCAAGCCTCGATTTTGGCGTGGTCTCCTGAGAGCAACGTGCGCGGCACCTCTCTGCCGCGCCAAAGGGCGGGACGCGTGTAGTGAGGGTATTCCAACAAACCGTCTTCGAAGCTTTCCTGCTCCAACGCTTGCGGGTTTTTCAGCACGCCCTTGCGCAGGCGCACGACGGCTTCGATGATCGCCAGCGCCGCGCAGTCTCCGCTCGCCAGCACGAAGTCGCCGAGCGAAAGCTCTTCGAGCGCGAAGGCTTCGATGACGCGTTGGTCGATGCCTTCGTAGCGTCCGCACAGAAAGACCAGTCCTTGTGCGTGAGAAAGACGTCGAATCGTCCTTTGCGTGATGCGTTTGCCGCGCGGTGTCGGACAAATTCCTAGCGCGCCTTCGTTCGCTTTTCCAAAGGCAGCCGCAAGCGCCGCGGCGCAGGGTTCGGGACGCAGCACCTGTCCGCTGCCGCCGCCGAAGCAGGTATCGTCGAGACGCTCAGAGCCCGCGTGCCCGCTCAACGCGACGCTCTCCAGTCGCCACAAACCCCGCGCAAGCGCCTTGCCGCTCAAGGAGACAGAAAGAGGTCCAGGGTAGAGCTGCGGAAAAAGCGTCACCACGACAACGGTGAACGGCGCGCTCGTCATTAGGCACTCGCCTTAGGTGACTTCGCTGTTGTCTTCTTTGTCGTCTTCTTTGTCGTCTTTTTGGGTCTTGTCGTCGGAAGAGAGCTCAGGCGCGGGGGAAGAGGGTTCAGGCGCGGGCTCGGCTTGCGTTTCGGCTTGCGTTTCGGCTTGCTTTGCTGGCGGCTGCTGGCTTTTCTGCTGCTCTGCTGCGCGTCGTTCCTGCTCCTTCTTGCGCGGAAGAGACTTCTTCGTCTGCTGTGGTATGGCGGGTTTTTCACCGACGCCCGCCTCGTACAAGAAGAGGGCGACCCGACGCGAGGGCTTGGCACCGCGAGCCATCCAATGCTGCGCGCGTTCGGTGCTGAGGTGCACGCGCTGTCGTTTGTCAGCCAGCAGAGGATCGTAGGTGCCGATTTTTTCAATAAAGCGTCCATCGCGCGGCATGCGCTTGTCGGCGACGACGACGCGGTAAAAAGGTTTCTTGTGCGCGCCCGCGCGGGTAAGGCGAATGGAAAGGGACATCGGTCGAAAAGTGCCTGAGTTGATCGGAGCAAGGGGTTGAGAGTTGAGAGCGAACGAAACACACCCGGCAACGCTCGCACACGAGCATCGCAGGGCTATTGTCGGAACAAGCCCGCCATGTTTCTTTGTAGCACTTTCTCGTCCCATTGCGCCATCTTTTTCATCGCCTTGGCGGCTTGGACATGCGTCTTGAGCAGGCGGTTCACCTCGACGATCGACGCGCTCGATCCCGCGGCGATGCGCTTCTTGCGCGACGCGTGGATGATGGCGGGATTGCGGCGTTCCGATGGAGTCATGGCATCGATGATGACCTCTTGTCGCTTGAGCTTGTCGTCGTCGACCAAAGTCTTCATGCGCGCATCTTTGAGCTTGTCGCGCATAGCTTGCGGCAGGTGTCGCGCCAAACCCTTGACTCCGCCCGCTTTGCGCATTTGGCGAATCTGCTCTCGCTGTGCGTTCAGATCGAACCTGCCGCTCGTAGCAGCGGCGGCTTGCTTGGAAGTTACCGACTTCGATGTTTGGGGCGCAACACGGCGCATAGTTTCTGCCAGTCCTCTCAAGTCGCCGCGTCCCAAAATTCGCCCTGCCAAAGACTGCGGCTCAAAGGGCTCAAGGTCACCGGCACTCTCGCCTGTTCCTGCAAACCGAATCGGTCGTTGTATCGCATCCACGATCGACAAGGCAGCGCCGGCGCGCGCGTCGCTGTCCATGCGCGAAAGCAAAACTCCGCTCACATCCACGCGCTCACGAAAGCGTCGCGCGATGTTCGCTGCCTCTTGTCCGAGCATCGCATCGGCAACAAGCCATATTTCGCGCGGCGCGAGCAACCCCGCCAAGGCTTCGAGCTCAGCCATGGCTTCCTCGTCGATCTGCATCCTGCCCGCCGTGTCCGCGACCAACAGCGCGCTTCGACGCAACGCCTCCGCTTGCGCTCGCTTGGCGAGCGTGAGCGCCGTCTCGCCCGCACGCCTGGACAGAACGGGTAGTGCTACGCTTTCGGCGAGCGTCGCCATTTGCTCCTCGGCAGC
>JABAAD010000049.1 GCA_014238935.1 Alphaproteobacteria bacterium | reverse complement strand
GCAACCCTCAAAGCGAATGTTGGGCACCTCGATTATCGCATAACTGCCGTCGAGAAGCGTTTGGATTCTATGACGGAAATCTTGGTGCGCATCGAGCAGCGCATGACGCGCATCGAGCAAGGCATGCTCCTCTATCAAGGTGGCAAGAGAAACACAAAGAGCGGCAGAGCCGAGAAGCCTTAGTCGTTTCTCTTTCCTCAAGACAGAGGCTTTGTGGCTTGCTTGAGAAAATCCCGCTCGAAAGCCTCTTTCAAATGTGGGGCGATCGTCTCGCGCACGCGCGCGTGATAGGCATCTAGCCAGCCGCGCTCCCACGCCTCCATTTGTCGTTGGAGAAGAGGCGCGCACGCGATCGGCGCAAGCGAGAGGGTGTGAAAGCCCAAAATATTTTTTCCCTCCGAGTTTCTTTTGCCCGTGGCGACAACCTCTAGCAGATTTTCGATGCGGATGCCGAACTGACGCGGCTGATAAAATCCCGGCTCGTTGGAAAGAATCATGCCCGTTTGCAAAGGAGGCTGCCCCCTGTTCTTGTTCGGTTGCGCTATGCGTACGCTGCCCTCGTGCACGCCGAGACAAAAGCCCACGCCGTGTCCTGTCGCGTGAGGATAGTCCAATCCTTTTTGCCACAAGGCGCGTCGCGCGAGCGCGTCGAGTGCACTCGCGTTTGTGCCTTCGGGAAAAAGGCTTGTTGCCAACGCAATGTGTCCGCGTAGTACGGCGGTATAAGCTTGACGGAAGGCTTCCGTTCCACAGCCCTCGCCGTAGACGAGGGTGCGCGTCAAGTCGGTCGTCCCCTCGGCGTATTGTCCGCCCGAATCGATCAGGTAGGGCTCGCCGTGCCTCAAAGGCGGCGCGGGCTCGCTCGGCGTCGGATAGTGAATCATCGCCCCGCTCGCGCCGCTCGCAGAGATCGTCTTGAAACTTTCGTCCAAAAACTTTTCGCTTTGCTCGCGCAACGCCCTAAGCTTGTCCGCAGCCGTACGCTCGGAGACAGCCTCTTTGCGCTCGGCAGACCGAGCAAGCCATGCGAAAAAACGCACCCACGCGATACCGTCCCACAGATGCGCACGGCGCATGTTGGCGCGCTCGCGCGGCGTTTTGCACAAACGCAAGGCTTGCGTCGGATCCTCGGCAAAACGCAGAGGAATCTTGCGCCTCCGACAAGCGCGCACGAGCGCACTCGGCACGCGCTCGGCATCGAGTAGCAGAGAATTTCCTCGCTCAGCCCGCTCGTCCAAAGCCGTCGCCAGCGCACCTTCAGAGCGAAGATCGATATGCGAAAGATCTTCTCCCGTCAAGGCAGGACGCAGGATCGAGAAAAACTGCGCACAACGGTCAGAAGAGCTGCGAGCAGAAGAGTTGCGAGAAGATTGTCCGCCCTCGAAGTCAAGCATGGCAAACCCCAAGCCAACGGGTAGGAAGGACAGGTCGCTCGCGCGCAAGCAGAGCGCCCAAGCGACAGCGTCGCTTGCGCTCAGCAGCAGGGTTTCGCCTTGCCGACGGAGGGGCTGCTCCTCCATCTTTTCACGCACGCGCTCCAAGCGTTGTTGCGGACTTTCGCCCGTCTCGCGCTTTGTACGCAACGAGAGCAGGCTCAAAGGCGCGGGAGGCTTGCCTTGCCACACCGCCTCGATCCGTCGCGCAGAGACAGGCACGAGGCGCAGATCCCTCGCTGTGGCAACAAGCTGTTGCCGTATCGTCTTCAAAAGCTGTTCTGATATCTGCCACGGATCGTAGCCGATGCGTCCCGTCTGGAACATGTCGCCAAGCGTCGCAGCGACTTGTTGCAAAGAGGCTTCGCAAGTCTCGAAGAGCGCACCGTCGCACTGCGCGCGCAGCTGCAAGCGGTAGCGCGCATCGGAGGCAACAAAAGATTTCTTCTTCGCACGAAAATCAAGGATCGCCCATCCGTTCGATCCTGAAAAGCCGCTGAAGAAACGCAGTCGCTCGGCGCTTGGCGGTAAAAACTCGTTGCCATAGCGGTCGCCGCGCAAGACCAACAAGCCGTCGAGTCCCGAAAGGCGCTTTTGCACATCGTCGAGCAACGCTGCTCGATTGCCAACGGAGAAAGCCCGCGCTTCGATCTTACGCCTCGCTTGCGTTGCCTCATCGAGGAAAGCCCGCCAGCTTTTTTGCGCAAGATTTTTTTGCGCCTTACCTTGAAACAGCTCTTGAAACAGCCGCTTCCACATGCGGCGGTTGTAAGGATTGTCGGGTGCCGCCGCCGCCCCCTGCACCCAAGCGGGATCGAAAGCTCGCTCTAAGGTCGGGTTGATCGTCTTGTCTGCGGGGAAAGATTTATTCGGCAACAGCCTTTTGCAACGCTTCGGAAGGAGTTTTGGCGTGCTCGTCGTTTTGTGATGGTGTCGTCAGCTGCGCTGCGCAGAACTTGAATTCGGGAATTTTTCCGATGGGGTCGAGCTGCGGATTGGTGAGAAAGTTTGCCGGCGACTCGGCGAAGCAGAAAGGCATGAACAGCATGCCTTCTGCAACCTCGCGGTCGAGGCGAAGTTTCGCTTCCACCTCGCCGCGTCGCGTCTCCACGCGCACGCGTTGTCCTGCGACCAAGTGCTTCTTGCGCGCCTCGCGCGGATGAAGACAGACGAGCGCTTCGGGTTCCAGCGTATCCAAGGTTTCGGAGCGTCGCGTCATCGCGCCCGTATGCCAGTGTTCGAGCAAGCGTCCCGTCGTGAGAATATACGGGTATTGCGCGTCGGGCATTTCTGCGGGCGCGACCAAGTCGGTCGGCACCAGCCGCAAGCGACCGCTTTGAGTAGGAAAGCCGTCGCCGAACAATGTTTCCTTGCCATCCTCCTCCTCGCTCGCGCAAGGATAGACGACCGCTCCCTCGCGCTGCAGCCTTCGCCACGAGATGCCCTTGATCGAAGACTGCATGGTGATGCGCATCTCCTCGTAGATCTCTTCTACCGACCCGTAGTTCCACGCGCATCCCAGCCCTTGTGCAAGCTGTTGTAAAATGACCCAGTCCTCGCGCGCCTCGCCCGGCGGCGGCAGCACGCGGCGCGCAAGCTGCACTTGCCGGTTCGTGTTCGTGAAAGTTCCTTCCTTTTCCGCAAACGCGCTCGCCGGCAGCACGACATCGGCGAAGACGGCGGTCTCCGTCAGAAAGATCTCTTGGACGACCAAATGTTGCAGACGCGCCAAAGCTTCGCGCACATGACGCGCATCGGGATCGGACATGGCGGGGTTCTCGCCCATGATCGCCATGCCCTTGATCTCCCTTCTGTGGGCGGCGTTGATGATTTCCACCACCGTCAGCCCCTTGTTCGGGTTCAGCTTGCATTGCCAAAATTGTTCGAACCACGCGCGCACCGAATCGTCGTCGACGGGTTGGTAGTCGGGATAAACCATAGGGATCAGTCCTGCGTCCGAGGCGCCTTGCACATTGTTCTGTCCGCGCAAAGGATGAAGTCCGGTACCGACGCGTCCGATCTGTCCCGTGATGGCGGCAAGCGCGATCAGGCAACGAGCGTTGTCGGTACCATGGACATGCTGCGAGATCCCCATGCCCCAAAAGATTATCGCGCGCTCGGCTCGTGCGTAGGCGCGTGCGACCTCGCGGATAGTTTCCGCATCGATGCCGCAGATTTTGCTCATCGACTCAGGCGAGAAGCCGCGAATGCGTTCGGCAAGCTTGTCGAAGTCGCTGGTGTGGGCTTGGATATACTGGCGGTCTGTGAGATCTTCTTCGATGATCGTGTGAATCATGGCGTTGAGCAGCGCGACATCGCGCCCAGGCGTGAAGGCGAGATGCTTCCACGCGTAGCGTGTGAGAGCGTGTCCTCGAGGATCCATGACGATGAGTCGAGCGCCTTTCTTGGCAGCCCGTTTGAGAAAAGTTGCAGCGACAGGATGGTTCTCGGTCGGACGCGCACCGATGACGACGATGCAATCTGCATCGAGCGCTTGCGTGAAGGGGGCAGTGACGCCGCCTGACCCCAAGCCTTCCAGCAACGCTGCAACCGAAGAGGCATGGCAGAGCCTCGTGCAATGATCGACATTGTTGGTGCGAAAGGCGGTGCGAATCATCTTTTGGAACAGATAGGCTTCTTCGTTCGAACCCTTGGCAGAGCCAAATCCCGCGATGGCGTCCCCGCCGTGTCGATCGGCGACGGCGCGTAAGCCTCGTGCTGCGACCTCAAGCGCTTCTTCCCACGAGGCTTCGCGGAAAATCGACGAGGGATCTGCGGGGTTTGCCTGCGCGTCCCAAGTTTTGCCGACTCCTTCTTTACGGATGAGCGGTTTCGTCAAGCGGTCGGCGTGGTGCGTGTAGTCGAAGCCGAAACGTCCCTTGACGCACAGGCGGTTGCGATTGGCAGGACCAAAGCGTCCTTCGACGCTGCGGATGCGTCCGTCCTTGACGAAGTAGCGCGTTTGGCATCCGACACCGCAATAGGGACAGAGGCTATCGACGGATTTGTCGGCTGCACCCTTGTAAAGTTGCTTGTCGTCAACCTCGCTTGCGGGCATCAGCGCGCCGGTCGGACAGGCTTGGACGCACTCGCCGCACGCGACGCAAGTAGAATCGCCCATCGGGTCGTCGAAGTCGAAGATGATCTTTGCTCGCGCTCCGCGTCCCGCCATGCCGATAACATCGTTCGACTGCACCTCTCGACACGCGCGTACGCAGAGGTTGCAGTGGATGCAGGCGTCCAAGTTGACCGCCATCGCCGTGTGCGAACGATCGGGCGAGGGCTTGTGGCGACGCGCGTCGAAACGGCTTTGCAAAACATCCATAGCGGAAGTTTGGCGGAAAAAATGCGAGCTCGGATCAGGAGAGGCGGCGGGCGACCTTTGATCGGCGAGCAACAACTCGAAGACCATGCGCTGCGAAGCTTGGCTACGCGCGTTGTCCGTCGAAACCTTCATGCCTTGTTGCGGCTTGCGAATACAGGAGGCAGCAAGCACGCGCTCTCCTTCGATCTCGACCATACAGGCGCGGCAGTTGCCGTCGGTGCGGTAGTCGGGCTCGGTGCGCGTGCAAAGATGAGGAACCGAAATCCCTTCGCGTCGTGCCACATCGAAGATCGTCTCTGCTTCGCGCGCTTCCACCGAGCGGCCGTTCAACATGAAGACGACGGGTTTGTTCTGCTCCGCGTCGTTTGTCATCGTGTTTTTCACCTCTGTTGCACCTTCGGCATTCTTGCACTAAAATGGCGAGCAGGCAAGCCTTGCTTTCGTCGGCATTTTTTATGGTCTCCTTACCGCCCCATCTTCAAGCGCGTCCCGCCGCTCGTCGAGAGTCTTCGCCTGCCGACAGAGCGATCGACGACTTGCTCGCGCGCAGACCTGCGCCGCCTGCTCACTCCGAGCCTCCCTTGAGACAGAACGCGCGCAGTATCGAAATCGAATTGGCTCTCTCGCGTTTTCGCGCACGCGTCGCAGGCAAGAGTTTGGAGCAGCTGCTGGCAGCCTATACGGGACGAGGTTCTTTGCTCGAT
>JABAAD010000048.1:3703-5512 GCA_014238935.1 Alphaproteobacteria bacterium | reverse complement strand
GCAGGATTCTGCCACATCTGAGGGTTCATCGCAGGTGCGACAAAAACAGGCACATGTCGCTCTAAGGCGGCAAACAATGCGCTGCCCAAGTCATCGCAAAGTCCATGCGCAAGCCGTGCCAAAAAGTTCGCCGTCGCAGGAACAACTAGCAGACACTGCGACCACCGCGCAAGGCGGATATGCGCCATGTCGTCGGAAAACAGATCGCATGCAACCTCTCCGCCGCTCGCCTGCGACAAAGCCTCCTTGGCGACAAAGCGCAGCGCGTTCCGCGTCGCAACGACACGCAGATCAAAGTTGCGCGCGCGCAACTCCCCACACAATTGCGGAACCTTGTAGGCGGCGATGCCTCCACAGACAACGAGCAAAAGGCGCGTCGAGAAAGAGTCGCTCGATCGCTCGGCAGGAGAACAGAAAAACTTCTTCGACATGCTCGCTCCAAAGTTTTGTGGTATGCTCGTCGCTGAAAGAGCATACCAAAGATTCGCTGCAATTCCTTCGTTGCATGTCACGCTCTGCCAAGAACGAACGCTTGCGCTCGCACCTTCCCACGATTCCTCCCTCGCCTTTCGGCTTGCTCAAGCCTTGCAAGCCTCCTTCGATCAGGCGCAAAGCAGGAAAGCCCTGGGCGCTCGTCGGCTTGTCGGGATGCGGAAAGACAAGCCTGGCACGCGCGCTCGCAGCGTCCTTACGAATCGATGCCTACGACAGCGACAAGATCGTCGAAGAGAACGAAGGCTCGACGATCGCAGACATGTTCGCGCGAAAAGGCGAAGCTTGTTTTCGCGCATCCGAACTCAAAGTCGTGAAAAATCTCGCCAAAGAATGGGCGCAAGGCAAGATCGATACCTTCGTCTTGGCTTGCGGCGGCGGCGCGATGGCTCACCTTGCAACACGAAAGATTTTACAAGATGCCTTCACTACCGTTTGGATCGATTGTCCGCTCTCACTCTTGGAACACCGCCTTTCAAACGCGCACGAGCATACGCAAATCCGACCTCTGCTCAAAAGCAACGACAAAGGCAAAGAAAAGAGCAAAGGGCAGATCAAAGAGATGCTGAAAGCCATGTACGAAAAACGCAAGCGACACTACGCGAAAGCCCACGCTCGGCTTGTCGTATCAGAGCAAGAGTCGCTGGAAGATTTGGTCGCGCGTTTCGATACAAGAAACGATGACGCAACAAGCGACAGCGACCCCGCTCGACACAGAATCAAGATCGAGCGGAACGAATCGATCGACCTCACATTGCCCTCCGAACGCTACAAGGTCTTCGTCGGCGTGAATCTGCTCGAACGAGCCTCTACCCTTTTGCCGGAACGCGCGAGACAGGGAAAGGTGATTCTTGTCGCCGAACGCAAGCTTGCCTTCTACGCAGAGTTGTTGCGACAGAGTTTGCAAAACCAGGGGTGCATCGTTGTCGTTGTCGCGCTCGACATCTCGGAGCGGCAGAAAAGGCTCGGCAGCGTCGAGAAGCTCTGCCAGCGTTTCTCGGAGATCGGCGCGGACAGGCAGAGTTTTGCCGTCGTTTTGGGCGGCGGCGTGTTGTGCGATTTGGCGGCATTTGCAGCGTCCGTCTTTATGCGAGGCATTCCCTTCGCGCTGTTTCCAACGACACTGCTCGCGCAAGTGGATGCCGCCATCGGAGGCAAGAACGGAGTCAACAACGTTGTAGGCAAAAACATGCTGGGCGTCTTCCGCCAGCCCGCCGCCGTCTTCTGCGACACGGACTCTCTAGCGAGCCTTCCCGAACGCGAGATGCGTTGCGGTTATGCGGAAATCCTCAAGTATGCCATGATCGCCGATGAGAG
>JABAAD010000048.1:2584-3654 GCA_014238935.1 Alphaproteobacteria bacterium | reverse complement strand
CCTTGCGTGTTGACGCAGGCGATCGTCCACAGCGTTCGCATCAAGGCGCGCATCGTCGAGCGCGACGAGCAAGAGCGCGGCGACGAGCGCGCGTTGTTGAACTTTGGACACACCTTCGGTCATGCTTTGGAGCGTCTGTCTCTGTATCGCGTCGCGCACGGCGAGGCGGTGGCTTTGGGTTGCGTTTTGGCAACTCGCCTTGCCGTAGCACTGGGACGCTGTTCGCCTTCGGTCGCAACGCGTTTGGAGGCGCACGCGCGGCTGTGCGGATTGCCCGTGCGATTGTCGGACTTGAACATCGACACAACGCGAGCACAACAGCTGTCGATTGCAGATCGCTGGGTGGAAGCAATGAGCCAAGACAAGAAACGGCACGCGGGTGCGTTGCGCTTGGTCTTGCCGAGTAAAGTCGGCGCGTGTGCTTTACAAGCACCGATCGAATTGAAATCGCTGCGCGCCTACCTTGCGCCGATCTTGCAAGAACTGGCGTGAGCGCGGGAACTTCTCCGATAATTGAGGGGTGGTGGCTGGGCGTTGTCATCGTCGCGTTGATCGTGCTTTCGGGTTTTTTTTCGGGCGCAGAGACGGCGCTCACCAGCGTGAGCGCGCGGATTCGAGAACTGGCACGACAAGGCGAGTGGCGCGCTGCCATCGTCGAGAAGTTGCGCGAGCGCAAGGACTTGTTGCTCGGCACAATTCTGATCGGCAACAACCTCGTCAACATTCTCGCCGCAGCCCTTGCGACAAGCCTCGCCTTGCATTTTTTCGGCGCGCAAGGCGTGTTGTGGGCAACGTTGGTCATGACAGTGGCGACAGTCGTCTTCGCAGAAGTCTTGCCGAAAAGCTGGGCTTTGATGCGTGCAGACAAAACAGCTCTGTGGGTCGCTCCGATCTTGCGTCCGCTCGTCTTCGTGTTGCAGCCCATAACACGTCCGTTACGCGCCTTGTTGCGTTTGCTGGGCGCAACGCCGCAAAGGGGAGTCGACGTGCTGGCGACAACGCGCGAGCGAATCGAAACAATGCGTGGTGCAATCGACTTGCACACGCCGCGCTTGTTCGAAAGGCACAAG
>JABAAD010000048.1:0-2575 GCA_014238935.1 Alphaproteobacteria bacterium | reverse complement strand
AAACAATGCGTGGTGCAATCGACTTGCACACGCCGCGCTTGTTCGAAAGGCACAAAATGCTGCACTCGGTGTTGGACCTCGACGAGGCATCGCTCGAAGACATCATGACGCACAGAAAGGAGGTTGCCATGGTCGACGCAGCTTGGACTTTCGAAGTCGTCGCGCAATTCGTCGTAGAAAGTCCGTGGACACGGTTTCCGGTCTTCGACAAGAGCGAGGACAACATCATAGGCGTGCTGCACGCAAAAGCCTTCTTCCGCCAGTGGTACAACAGAGGACAAAATCGAGAACAAGACGGAAGCCAAGACGGAAGCTCAACTTTTTCCATGCGTGATTGTCTCAGCGAACCGTGGTTTGTTCCCGAAAGCACCAAGCTGCGCGACCAGCTGCGCGCCTTTCAAAAACGCCGCGAGCATGTTGCAATCGTGATCGACGAGTACGGCGCGTTTATGGGAATCGTCGCGCTGGAAGATGTGATCGAGCAGATCGTAGGCAACATCGACGACGAGCACGACGCCACAACCTCGCAGGAAATACGCTCCCTTGCCGACGGCAGCTATATCGTCGCCGGCGATGTGCCGCTGCGCGCATTGCGCCGCGAGATGAACTGGCAGCTGCCTGAAGACAAGGCGGTGACGCTGGCGGGGCTCATCATGCAGGAGGCGAGAGACCTCACAAAGCAGGGACAGCAGTTCGTCTTCCACGGCTTTCGATTCACAATCTTGCGCAAGGAGGAAAACCGAATCGCTTCCGTCCATGTTATCAAACTCGAAAAGGCATGAGCGCATAACGAGATTTGACGCAAGGACGGGTGATGCAAGATTCTTTCTTTGTTGCGTTCGGAATCTACGCGCTCGTCGTCGTGAGCCCTGGACCCGCCTTTGTCTTCATGACGAAGGTGGGGTTGCAAGAAAACAGGGCTGTCGCGTTTTGTTCGATGCTCGGCTATGTCTGCGGAGCAACAACAAACGCAGCCATTGCCATGTTTGCAGTCGGAACAATGGCAGAACAGCATGCAGGCGTTGGGCTGTTCGTCTCGACATTCGGCGGCGGGTTTCTTATCTTGTTGGCGGCCGACAGCATCAGAAAAGCGCGAGCCTCGAAGCAACAGGCGCAACAAGCGAGCGCACCACAGAAGATCACGACGCAGAACAAGAGGCAAGATAAGAAGGAAGGCAAGAAGGCAGACAAGAAAGAAGACAAGCCTCGTTCCAAGCTGGGCGGATTCAGAAAAGGGTTGTTGGTGAGTTTGTCCAATCCGAAGGCATTGGCTTTCTTCGTGGCCGTGTTCGCTCCGCTGGTCGCAGGGCTGCCGCTTCAAGGCAAGGGAGTGTTGTTGGCGTTTGGGTTTTCGGTCAAGTTCTTGTGGTATGGCTCGGTCGTCGTCGTCTTCAAGCGAGCGGGCATTCAGCGTGTGTATCGGCGCAATGCGTTTGTTTATGACGGGTTGTTGGGGGTTGTTTTTGTGGGCATGGGGCTATTTATTTTCTGGGAGGCGCGGCACTATTGGGCATTGTTGTTTTGAGGGCGCATTCGTGTTTCGAAACCCAGCATATCCCGCTCCTTGCTATCCCGCTCCTTGCTATCCCGCTCCTTGCTATCCCGCTCCTTGTTCGATCTCTGCGAGAATTTGCTCGACCGCACGACGCGGGTCTTTCGCTTGCGTGATCGGTCTGCCGACGACGATATGATCGACACCTGCGGCGACGGCTTCGCGCGGCGTTGTCGTGCGTCGTTGGTCGTGCGTTTCTGCTCCTTGCGGACGGATGCCGGGAGCAATAAGAATGGCATCGGGGTATTTCTCACGCAAAGGTTTGATTTCTCTGCCTGAGGCGACGAGCCCGTCGAGTTTGCCGACCTCCATCGCTTGTTGGGCGAGTGCTAGCACTATTTTTTCAGGAGTTTGCTGGATTCCAAAGACTTTCATTTCTGCAGCACTGATGCTGGTCAAAAGGGTCACCCCTATTATTTGGGTGTTTCTTCTTTCGGTGTTTTCTCCCAAGTGCTTTAAAACTGAATAAGAAAGGGTATGGACGGACATAAAATCGAAGTTCATCTCTGCGATGGAATTGACCGCAGCTTCGACAGTACGGGGAATATCTAGAGATTTCGCGTCAAAAAATATCTTCTTCCCTTCGTCTTTTAAACTTTTGGCAAGATCAATTCCACCTTTTTGAAAAAATATCTCCATGCCGACCTTGAAGAAGTTAATTTTACCCTCCAATCGATCAATCATCTCTTTAGATTTTTCTATGCTCGAAAAATCAAGTGCTAAAATTAATGTATCTTCAAAATTTTTCTTTCTTAAGTGTAAAAGAATATTTTGAATTTCTTGTCCTTCACGCATATCACCGCGCAAAATTTTAGAGTGCTCGTTCTTAATATCTTCGCTGGGTATATCAGCAGAATAATGCTCCGAATAATTTTTTTTCCAAGCTCCTCCCTCCCAATGAGACCAATCAACAAGCGTCGCAGATGAAAATTTGGAAAGGTGTTTTGTTAAAAAGATAAGCGTTTGAACTTCTTTGCTATTGTTGTTTTCTTCAACTTTTTCAACATCACGGAAAACAGATTC
>JABAAD010000047.1 GCA_014238935.1 Alphaproteobacteria bacterium | reverse complement strand
CAAGGAATCTCTCCGCGTAGAATCTTGGCGAAGATGTTGTCGGAATCGTAGGCTTGCATGGGACAGGAATCAGGAACAGGCATCAGAGCGGGTTAGGGACGATGGGTTGTCTTGTTGCGGCTACGCGCCTCCAGCACGGCGCAGACTTCTTCAGGCGTTGTCTCGCAAGCATACCACAACAAGCAGAGGTGGTAGAGTAGATCTGCGCTCTCTTCGCACAGGGCTTGCTTTGCTGCGCCCGTCTCCAGCGCGCCGTGCTTGCAACCGAGGGCTGCGATCAAGGTCTCGGTCGCTTCCTCTCCCAGTTTTTGCGCGAGGCGTTCGATGCCTTGCTGGAGGTTTTGTTGCGTGTAAGAACGCTTGTCGGCGGGAGCTTGGGCACGCTCGGCAACGAGACCGTAGAGGCTCTCCAAGGTGAAGGAGGGGGTCAAATTCAGCGCAGCATAATGCTGTCAATTGGCTAGTTGACCCATATCAACCTCGTGGTCAAACCAAACAGAAGGGTAAGGGTCATTCTTGTCTACGACAAAAGACTTCCCTTCAGGCGACAGGTAGCGTATCTGCTCTTCTGTCTCCTTGATAAGTTTGTAGCCAAAGTAATGAAGCTCCGAAAGTCGTTCTCGTGGCATACAACGAAAATCTGCTTCAAAACTATCCGTGGACAAACTCTGTCTCCTCGAGATATTGCTTCCCGTTCCAAGGTTCCAAGTCCGACAAACTTCTGCCCGCAGTGCCTAGCCTACGCGCGACATCTTCGCGTTTTTTTTGTTCTTCCTCACGACATTCTTGATCCAACGCAATCGCGCGTTGGGCTTTTGCCAAGACCTCTTCTTTGGTGTCGGCTCTGAAACAAAATCGCACCATCCCCGTGGTACTGATGGCGGAATACTGCCCCTGAGGTGTTTTCCCTACTCTGTAGCTGTAACCAGCATCAGAATCGCCTGAAACGCCATTGAGTGTTTGTTGTGGCATGTCCAACCCTCCATCTCTCACATCATTGTGGTTCGCGACTACAGAAGCATAGCAGATGAACCTACAAAGCATATCTGTTGTTTATTGTGAACTTTTTGTATCTTTTGTCAACTTTTTTCATTTTTTTCTTTTTTTCTCAACCCCCTGCGTCGTTTTCAAAGGTTTGTCGTACTCGCATGCCTTTTTCCGCAAGGTACGCCTTGAGCTGCGGGATCGACAGCTGCTTGTAGTGAAACAGCGATGCCGCGAGCGCGCCCGTCACGCGCGGGATTTGCAACACCTCGAAGAAATGCTTCGGCTCACCCGCCCCCCCCGAAGCGACGACGGGAAGCGAGACGGCATCCGCAAGTTTGCCAAGCAAGTCCAAGTCGAAGCCCTGCTGGCGTCCGTCGCAATCCATCGAGGTCGCCAAGATCTCGCCTGCGCCGCGCGCTTGAACCTCTTTTGCCCACGCGACGGCATCGCGTCCTGTGGCGCGGTTGCCGCCGTGCGAAAAAACTTCGAACCCGCTGCCTTTGTTGTCGGAAACGCGTTTGGCATCGATGGCAACGGTGATGCATTGTACGCCGAAACGCATCGCTGCGCGCGCCACCAGCGTCGGATCCTTGAGCGCCGCAGAGTTGAGCGAAACCTTGTCCGCGCCTGCGCGTAGAAGATGTTCGATGCGCTCGACGCTGTCGATACCACCGCCCACCGTCAGCGGAATAAAGAGTTCGCCCGCAACCGCGTGCACGATCGAGGTCATGGCAGCGCGCGCCTCGAGAGTTGCGGTGATGTCGAGAAAGACGAGCTCGTCTGCTCCCTGTCGTTCGTAGCGCCGCGCGAGTTCTTGCGGACTTCCCGCATCACGCAGATTTTCGAACTGCACGCCTTTGACCGTGCGTCCCTCCTTCACATCGAGGCAGGGAATGATGCGCGGCAGAAGCATCAGAGCGTCTTCGCATGCACGGTTTTTTCTGCGCGCGCCTCCTCGACAGCTGCGAGCGCCTCGTCGAGCGAAAACTTTTCTTCGTAGAGCGCACGCCCGCAAATCGCGCCTGCGACGATACCCGTGCGAGCAAGCGCGATCAAGTCTTGGAGCGAAGCGATCCCGCCCGAAGCAACGACGGGACAAGGGAGGGTGCGCGCAAAGGAGAGGGTCAGTGCCTCGTTGTTGCCCGAAAGCATGCCGTCGCGCGCAATATCGGTGACGACAACAGCTCCGATCCTGCGCTTGGATTCAAGAAAGGGCGCGAGCCACGAGCGCGCATCGAGGTCGCGCTCGCCAAGCTTGTTTTCGACCAGCCATCCTCGCGTTGCGATCTTGCCCTCTTTGAGATCGAGCGCGATGGCGATCTGCTCGTGCCATGTTTCGCACAATTTTAGCGCGAGGGGAAGATTCTCAAGCGCAAGGGTGGCGATGACGACACGATCGACACCCGTCTCCAGCCATCGCTCGACGGCTTCTTTCGAGCGCAAGCCGCCGCCGAGCTGTACGAAGGCGTTGTGTTTTTGCGCCTCGCGCACGATGCGCAAGACGATGGATGCGTTTTCGCTTCGTCCGTCGAAGGCAGCGTCCAAATCGACGATATGCAAGGCGCGCGCACCTTGCTCCAAGAATTGTTGCGCTTGCTCCAGCGGGTCGGAATTGTAGAGGGTCGCCGCCGCTCTGTCGCCTTTGGCGAGTCGGACGCATTTTCCCTCCAACAAATCGATCGCAGGAAAGAGGATCACGGTTTCCAAGCAAGAAAGTTTGCAAGCAATCGCAGTCCCACGCGTTGACTCTTCTCCGGATGCCACTGCACGCCGACGAGCGATCCTTGTCCGATCGCAGCGACGAAGGGCGTTCCGTAGCGGGTTTGCGCCAATGTCGTTGCGGGGTCGTTTTCTGCAACGACAAAGCTGTGGACGAAATAGACGGGGTCTCCCGTAGCGATCCCCTCGAAGAGAGGATGCGGCGCGAGGATATGGAGGGCGTTCCATCCCATGTGCGGCACAGGCAGGCTTTCGTCTTGGGGTTCGATGCGTCTGACCGCCCCCTTCATCCATCCGAGCGCACGCTGTTCGCCGTGCTCGAAGCCCTGCTCGACGAGCATTTGCATGCCGACGCAGATTCCAAGCAGGGGCTTGCCTCTCTCCGCCACCTGCTCGTGCAAGGTTTCCGACAAGCCCTCTTTGGCGCGTAGATTTTCCAAGCACGCGCCCAAAGCCCCCACGCCGGGCAGGACATAACGTTCGGCGTTGCGCAAAACTTCAGGGTCGGCTCCGACATAGAGCTCGTGCGCACCGCTCACCCGCAACGCGCGCTCTGCCGAGTGCAGGTTGCCGCAGCCATAGTCGATCAGCGCTGTCGTCGTGGGCATGAGACACGGCGCCTGCGTCAGGATTTCGTTATGCCTTCGATTCCCGCAAGCGTGCCTTTCGTCGAAAGCACGCTACCCTGCAAACGCTCGTCGATGGCAACCGCCGAACGCAACGCTTGTCCCAGTCCCTTGAAGATGCCTTCTATACGGTGGTGGTCGTTCTCGCCGTAGAGGCTGGTGAGATGCAACGCCGTTCCCGCGGCGAAGGCGAAGGCAGCAAAGAACTCACGAAACAGAACGACCTCGCAGCTGCCGATGCGCTCGACTCGAAAGGGCAGATCGAAGTGGAGCGCAGGTCGACCGCTGAGATCGACGGCAACCCGCGCCAAGCTCTCGTCCATCGCCACCAACGCCGCGCCGTAGCGCGCGATGCCCTTGCGTTCTCCTAAGGCGCGCGCGAGCGCCTGTCCCAGCGCATAGCCGCAATCTTCCAGCGTGTGGTGCGCGTCGATGTGCAGGTCGCCCTTAGCCGAAAGCGTGAGATCGAAGAGCGCGTGCCGTGTCGTTTGTTCCAGCATGTGGTCGAAGAAGCCGACCCCCGTGCCGATGTTCGCCTTGCCGCTGCCCTCCAGCAACAGAGCAACCTTGACAGCAGTCTCCGTCGTTTCACGCACAGACTCGCCTTGACGACGCTGCTCGACGTTGCTTGACGCTCCGCTCACTCGGAGAGTTCCAAAGTGATACGCCGTGCCTTCTCCGCATCCATCGCAGCAAGAATAGGAGCAACCCTGCGCGAAGGCATTTGCCGCAAAAGCGCGACCACGATATCCAAGTCGAGATCGTTGAAAATGGCAGCCGCCCGTTTGGGCTCGATGGTCGAGTAGATGCCAATCAGCTGCTTCAATCCTCCGCTCTGTTCGCCTTCGTAACGCTCTAAAAGGGCTTCTATCTCGCTCCGCGTCTTTTGCAAAGACCCCTCACGCTCTTCCACTTTCTTCTGCAACGCCGCAAGCACAGTCTCTCTCGCGCGCACAGTCTTTTCGCGCTCGTTCAGCCGCTCGGTGCGCTCGGCAAGACTTTGCAAAAGCGTGTCGTTGACGGCAACCCTCTCGTAGAGAGAGCGCAAAGACACAGTGCCGACACTACCCCCTCCCGTTTGCCCACGCTCCTGGGAGGGTAATTCTTGTTTTTTTTCCAGCGTTCCGAAGAGCTCCTCCCTATCGCCAGAGTCCTTCGCCGAAGTTTCTCCTGTAGGCGCAAGCGTTCCGTTTGCGCTTCCCCCGTTCTCGCCCTGAGCGGCGGCTTGACTGAAAAAGTCGCTGAGCTTCTGCCATTGCGCGTTGCGGCGCAGACTGTCGATGCGCGACGCAACACCAACGCTGACAACGATGATGAGCAGCAAAACGGCAAAGAGTCGCATAGTTCGTTCCTTTCCGCCAACCTAGCGCAAGTTGTGCAGGTTCGGCATGCTCGCCGTTCCCGCTTTGCGTGCCTCCTCTGTTTCCGCCTGGGATGGGGATGCGGGTTTTTCGTGCCGAGCGTATCGAGGATTTCGATTCCCGCCGACGCTGCGGGTTTCTTTCGCCATGCCGATGGTCTCTTCCAAATGGTCTGCAAGTCCGTTGCCTTTTTCGATCAGATAGTCGAGATCAGCTTTTAGGCTGTCGGTCTCCTCCTTGCGACGCAGGTAGGCTTCCTGCGATTCGAGCGCGGATCTTTTCAGCTCGACCAGCAGTTTTTCTGCGCGTGCGATATTCTCGGCGAATCGAGCGAACAGCCACGCCAGCTCGGATTTGCCGCGGTGGATGGCACTGACGGCACGGCTCAAGCGCACGGCGTAGAGGACAGCGCAAACGAGCAGGAACAGCAGCAGCGCGTCGAGAAGCAACGACGGCCACGACGAGAGCAAGGCTTTGAGCAGGGCATCGGTAAAAGACGGAGTCATAACGAATGTGCTGTTCAAAAGTCGGAGTTTTTGTTGTCTTGCAGGTTGTCTCGTTGAGGTAGCAAGTCTTCGTTTTGTGCGTCCTCTTTTGCTGTCGTTGCCTCTGCCGCCGTGCTATCGGAGGGGGGTTGCGCTTCCGAGCCAGCTTGTTCTGTGGACTCGTGTTGCCTATGGGGATGGGCAACTTTATTCGCCTCGCCTTCGCCTTCGGCTCGTTTGAGCAGTCGTAGTGCCAAGTGTCCTTCTTTGCGTCCCATGCCAGCGACGAAGAGAGGCGCGCCGCCGCTGTGGACGGTGATTTGCGGATCGAGCGGCAGATCGATGTGGAGCATGCTGCCACGTTTCCACGAGAAAGCTTCGCCGAGCGTCGATTGGAACTCGGAGAGCACG
>JABAAD010000046.1 GCA_014238935.1 Alphaproteobacteria bacterium | reverse complement strand
TTTTTCCTCCAAAAAGGCTCTGTTCTCGACAAGGCTCGCACGCGAGAAAGGAAGGACGCGTTGCTCTCTCTGTTGCTCGGTTGCGCTGTCGAGGATCATCGCCATGCCTCTTTTTACCACGCGGCGAATCTTGCAAGCAAGTCGGTTGGCACAATCCTTGCGTAGTCTACCAACAGAGAAGGAACATCAAGGTTCGTAAGGCAAGAAGAGATGGCTTATTCCGACCTCCCGATCATCGAATCGCTGACGCGCAGCATGCACTACAGCACGCGCAGGAACCGCGTCCTTGCGCAAAACATCGCCAATGTCGATACCCCCAACTACAAAGCGCGCGACTTGGAGACGATTCGCTTTCCCGAATCGCTACGCCGTGCGCAACACGGCAACCTCGCGCGTACGCATCCGCGCCACTTTACCTCCCGCGCATTTCAAACGCCCGCTCCGATCAGAAAGCTCGCCTCGACGAACGAGCAGACGATCTCCGGCAACACGGTGAGCTTGGAAGAGAACCTTGTGAAGATCAATCAAAACGCCGCCGAACACGATCGCGCGATTAGCCTCTATCGCAAATACTTCCGCTTCGTCAACACCGCGACCGGTCGCGGCGGACAACAATAACAAACCTCTAACAGAGCCCTCCCTAGTACCATGGATCCCTTGAACGCAGCACTGAGCGCCTCGGCTTCGGGAATGCGCGCGCAAGCCCTGCGCCTGCGCGTCGTCTCCGAGAACTTGGCGAACCAAAACAACACGGCGCTCGATCCGAACCAAGACCCCTACCGTCGCAAGACGGTTCATTTCAAGAATGTCTTGGATCGCAAACTCGGAGTCGAACTGGTGGAGGTGAGCCGCGTCGATCACGACCGCTCGCCCTTCCCCCTGCGCTACGAGCCCAACCATCCCGGCGCAGA
The DNA here is from genome assembly GCA_014238935.1 of Alphaproteobacteria bacterium. Next base: position 4,751 of record JABAAD010000046.1, on the reverse strand, counting down.
TGCCAACGGGTATGTGAAACACACGAATGTGCGCGGACTGATCGAAATCGCCGACATGCGTCAAGCAAACCGCTCCTATCAAGCGCAGCTGAATGTCTTCAGCCTGACGCGCCAAATGCAGTCGCGCACCAACGAGTTGTTGCGCTAATCCTGCCTCCCTTGATTCCTCTTCCCCACAACCCCTTTCGACGCTACACTGCACTATAAGGAGACTTGTGCCATGACCCCATCGATCGACGCGAAAGCTGCCTACTACGCAGCCCTGAGCGCACAAGCCGAACGGCTCGGCGACAAGGCGCACCTGCTTGCCCCTCCTCAAGATTCTCAAGCGAACGCGTCGTCCTTTGCAACGACGCTCTCCCAGCTGTTTGCGCAAGGGATCGCCACCCAGCAGCGCGCCGAACAAGCGGGCTTACAAGCTTTGAGAGGCGAGATCGACCAAACGACGTTGGTCGCCGCGATCACAGACGCAGAGACGACGCTCAACACGGTGATCGCAGTGCGCGACCGCGTCTTGAGCGCCTATCAAGAAATCAGCCGCCTGCCTGTTTGATTCTCGTCTCTATGGAGACGGACGCATAACTTTTTTGTTGCGCGAGCGGGCTGTTACTCTGCTGTTACTCTGCCGCCTCTGGCAAGAGGGGCAGTGCGGGCGCTTCTGCCTCTTCGATAGGATGCGACAAACGCCCAAGCGTCTCCTTCGGTACCACCTGCCAAAAGCGCGCATAAACCTTCTCCCAATCTTCGAGCAGGCGTTGCGCATGCTCGGATTCCGTCTCCTTGGCATGCGTCGCCAAGAGTTCCAAGCAGCGATCTTTCCAATAACCCTTCAAGCGAAAAATCTCGACATGCACCTTGTTGTAACGCGCAAGAAATCCTGACTCTTCCTCTGCGCCCTCCTCTGCGTTGTTTTCTGGGCTCGCGTCGTAGACATAGGCGATTCCTCCCGTCATGCCGGCGGCGAAGTTACAGCCGACCTCGCCCAAGACGAGCACTTCTCCGCCCGTCATGTATTCGCAGCCGTTCGATCCGCAACCTTCGACGACAGCATCCGCCCCCGAGTTTCGTACAGCGAATCGCTCGCCCGCACGCCCCGCTGCAAACAACCTTCCGCCCGTCGCTCCGTACAGCACCGTGTTGCCTACGATGGCATTGCGCTCGCTCGCGCGCGAAGAAGAAGGGTTGGGACGCACGACGATCACACCACCGCTCAATCCCTTGCCGACATAGTCGTTCGCATCGCCCTCGACCAAAAGACGCATGCCCGCAACCGCCCACGCGCCGAACGATTGTCCCGCCGTTCCGCAAAAACGCAACCGCACATGCTCGGCTTGCAAGGGCTCCTTGATGTTGCGCACGATTTGTGAAGCCAACCCCGCGCCGATCGCGCGATCGGTGTTGCGAATCGAGTAGCGCAAATCGACGGCAGAACCCTCCTCGAAGAGAGGCGCTGCGTCGGCAAGAATTCGCTCGTCCAAAGGACTGGCAACAGGACGGGGCTGCCCCTGCGGACGCGTGCAATACATCGGCGCTCCCCCCGTCTCGATGCGCGCCAAGAGCGCGTTCATGTCCAAGTCGTCGAGCGAATCGTCTCCGCGACTGATCTGAGTCAGATGCTCGGTGTGTCCGATGATCTCCTCAAGGTTGCGCGCCCCCAAGCGCGCCAAGATTTCGCGCACCTCATCGGCGATGAAGGTCAGCAGGTTGATCGCATGCTCAGGACTGCCCGTAAAATGCTCTCGCAGCTTTTTGTCCTGCGTGCAGATTCCCACAGGACACGTGTTCGCATGGCACTGGCGCACCATGAGACAACCCATAGCGACCAGCAGCGCCGTTCCGATTCCGAACTCTTCCGCCCCCAACAGAGCGGCGATGACGACATCACGCCCCGTCTTGATTCCGCCATCGACGCGCAGGCGCACTTGGTCACGAAAGCCGTTGACGGCAAGCACCTGATGAACCTCCGCCAAGCCGATCTCCCACGGCAGTCCCGCATACTTGATCGAAGACTGAGGCGATGCGCCCGTGCCGCCGCTGTGTCCTGACACGAGAATGGTGTCGACATGAGCCTTCGCCAACCCCGCCGCGATCGTGCCGATTCCTGTTCGTGCCACGAGTTTGACGCACACCTCGGCGTGAGGGTTGATCTGCTTCAGGTCGTAGATGAGTTGCGCGATGTCTTCGATCGAATAGATGTCGTGGTGCGGCGGCGGCGAGATCAGCGTCACTCCCGGCATGGAGCGTCTCAAGGCGGCGATCTCGACGCTCACCTTGCTCCCCGGCAGCTGTCCGCCTTCGCCCGGTTTTGCCCCTTGCGCCATCTTGATCTCGATCTCAGAGCAGTTGTTGAGATACTCTGCCGTGACTCCGAATCGCCCCGAGGCGATCTGCTTGATCGCGCTGGAAGCGTTTTCGCCGCCGGCGCGACGCAAGTAACGCCGCGCGTCTTCGCCGCCCTCTCCTGAGTCGGACTTCGCGCCGATTCGATTCATGGCGATCGCTAGCGTCTCGTGCGCCTCTGCCGAGAGCGCGCCGTGCGAGATGCCGGGCGAAACTAAGCGGCGGCGCAGACGGGTCACCGATTCGACCTCGTCAAGAACGACGGGAGCAGCACTCTCAAAGGCGAAGTCCAACAGGTCGCGCAGAGCTGTCGGCGGCTGCGCTTTGAGACGAGCGCAGTAGCGGTCGTAGAGCGCACGTTTGTCCCTATGAACCGCCTGCTGCAAAAGATGAATTTCCTCTCCCTGCCACGCGTGCGTCTGCGCGCTACGGCGAAAGCGATAGAAGCCTCCGATGGAAACGACGGGTTTGTCGCAAGCAAAGCCCTTGCGATGCTGCGCTACCGTGCGGCGTTCGAGCCCGCTCAAACCTATTCCCGATATACGCGAGACGAGCCCTGGGAAGTATTCTGCCACTAGCGCGCGCGAGAGTCCGATCGCTTCGAAGTTGCACGCGCCTCGATAGGAGCTGACGACGGCGATTCCCATCTTCGCCATGATTTTCAGCAATCCTGCGTCGATGGCTCGACGATAGGCTTCGATTCGTTCTATCTGCTGGAGCAGCGTTGGCTTGACGCCGAGGGTTTGACTGAGGGTGGCTTCGGCGAGCCACGGCGAGACGGTCGTAGCTCCCAAGCCTACGAGCACGGCAAAGGAGTGCACATCGAGGCATTGGGCGGTTTCAACATTCACCGATGCGTAGCTGCGCAAGCCTTGGCGTTGCAGATGCGCGTGCAGGGCGGAGACGCACAGGGCTACGGGCAGGGCTGCGTTTTCCTCGTCGATAGCGCGGTCGGAGACGAAAAGGTTGCCGCGTCCTGCGCGCACTCCTTCTTCGGCTTGCCCGCACAAACGCTCGATCGCTTGTTTCAGAGCTTCGCCGTTTCTCACATTCTTGACGGGAAAGGTTGCCCGCAGCGGCGTTGCAACAGAGTCGAGCATCGATGCGAGCGTATTCGCCTCTCGACTTGTGAGAATGGGCGATGGCAGCTCGACGATGCGACGGCGCGTCCTGTCCGAGTCGGCAAGATCGGTAAAGTTGCCGATACGCGTCCGCAAGTCCATAACGCGCTTCTCGCGCAGCGAATCGATCGGAGGGTTCGTTACTTGCGAGAAGTCCTGACGAAAGAAGTGGTGGAGCGGTCGCGCGTCTTCGACGAGCACCGCCAGCGGCGCGTCGTCGCCCATCGATCCTGTTGGCTCGACTCCGTTCTGCGCCATGGGTTTGAGTATGAGCTCGATCTCCTCAAAGGTCCACCCCAACGCCGCCTGACAACGTTTCAAGCGCAAGGGATCGATTTTTTCTGTAGCGACGGGTTTCAAAGTTTCCAGCGTACGCAACGTGCCAGCCAGTTGGCTGTAGGGACGCAAGGCGGCGCAGTCGCGTTTGAGCTCGTCGTTGCGACAAAGCTTTCCTTTTTGCAAGTCGACGGCAAGCATGGCGCCCGGAGCGACATGCCCTTTCTCGACGATGGTGCTGTCGTCCAGCGGCACGATTCCTGTCTCCGATCCTGCGACCAGCAACCCGTCGTCTGTGATCGAATAGCGCAAGGGACGCAATCCGTTTCTGTCCATACAAGCCAAGAGCCATCTTCCGTCGAAGGCGCAGACGGCTGCCGGTCCGTCCCACGGTTCCATCAAGCCGTTGTTCCACCGATAGAAGTCGCGCAACGCCTTCGGCATACGCGCGTCCTCCGCATTCCAAGCCTCGGGCATAAGCAGGCAAGCCGCCTCCGGCAGTTCTCTTCCGAAACGCAACAGCATTTCGAAGGCAGCGTCGATACAGGCAGAATCCGATCCGTGCAAGGGCAGGACGGGTTTGATCTCGGCGCTCGCGTAGCCCAAAGCATGTTCGTCGCGCAGTTGCGCCTCGTGGCTCGTCATCCAACGACGATTTCCCTTTAGCGTGTTCACCTCGCCGTTGTGCGCGACGACGCGAAAGGGCTGCGCAAGCCACCACTCTGGAAAGGTGTTCGTCGAGAAACGCTGGTGGTAGATGGCAAAGTCCGACTGCATCAGGGGGTGCGAGAGATCGGGATAGAAGTTCGCCAGTTGCTCGGCAAGGAAGAGCCCTTTGTAGATCACCGAGCGGCAACTCAACGAGCATATGTAGAAGTCGGCAAGTCCTTCCCGCTCGACCGCTTTCTCGATTCTGCGCCGCATCACATAGAGGTCGCGTTCGAACAGGTCGGGGCTGATTCCGCGTCCGTTTTCGATCATGATCTGTTCGATCTCGGGACGCGTCGATTCGGC